>SKKJ01000343.1 GCA_007121575.1 Natronomonas sp. | reverse complement strand
CGATGATCTCGGGAGGCAATCTCTTTCCACTGACGCCCGGATAGAAGTAACTCACGCCGAAGCCTTTGTGTTGGAACTCAAGCAGTTCGACGACGAGTACGTCGCCCGGTTCGGCACCCTCGATGCGGATTGGACCGGTCAATGGGTGTCCACCTGACGGTTTCGTCTCGAGGTCTTCGACCGTCGATTCAGCGTCGAAGTGACCGTTCGCCGCATCCCGACACTCGAATCGGACGACGGTCCCCGACTCAACCGAACGCACGGGATCGAACGCCTTGTTCCAGGCGTCGTGGATGTTTTCGTCCCGGTCGCTGAGGCGGTGATCGATCGTGTGTGTCTCTGCCATGATGACACCACTGGCCCGGAGGTGATAGATTCTCTCACCGAACCGTAACGACTCGAACCGACCGCTGTTGGCTCGCTCTCGCCGTCGGGCAATTTTTGCCGTAACTCACAGTTATAGATGTATTGGATGTTATGCATCACATACATGAACAATGAGGAGCAGCTCGGTTTCGGGACGCGATGTCTCCACGTCGGGCAGGGCCCCGACCCCGCGACCGAGGCGGCTGCGCCGCCGATCTATCAGACGAGCTCGTACGAGTTTCCGGACGCCGACACCGCCGCCGCTCGCTACGCCTTGGAGGACGAGGGAAACGTCTACTCGCGCATCGCGAACCCGACGGTCCGCGCCCTCGAAAAACGGCTCGCCTCGCTCGAAGGCGGTGTCGACGCCTTGGCGACGGCGGCCGGAATGGGTGCGCTCGACGCCGCGACGTCCGTCCTCGCCGAGTCCGGTGATAACATCGTCTGTGCGGCATCCGTCTACGGCGGAACACACGGATATCTCTCTCATACCGCCGGCCGCCGCGGAATCGAAGCCAGATTCGTCGACACGCTCGACCCGAACGCGTACGCCGATGCGATCGACGAAAACACGGCGTACGTCCACTGTGAGACGATCGCGAACCCCGCCCTCGTGACGCCGCCGTTCGAAGAGATCGCGACCGTCGCCCACGACCGTGACACGCCGCTCTTCGTCGATAACACCTTCGGGACGCCGGCGCTGTGTCGGCCCTTAGAGCACGGTGCCGACATCGTGTGGGAATCGACGACGAAATGGATCCACGGGTCCGGGACGACGCTCGGCGGCATCCTCGTCAGTGACGGTTCTTTCCCGTTCGACGCTCATCCCGAGAAATACCCGGAGATCGCCGCGCCGAATCCGGCGTTCAACGGGGTCGTTTTCACCGAACGGTTCGGCGACCGTGCGTTGACGATGGCCGCCCGCCAACGCGGCGCTCGAAGCCTCGGCGACCAACAGTCGCCGTTCGACGCCTGGGTGACGATGCAGGGCGTCGAGACGCTCCCGCTTCGCATGGAGCGCCACTGTGAGAACGCACTGGCCGTCGCCGAATATCTCCATGAGCACCCAGCCGTCTCATGGGTCGCGTATCCGGGACTTCCCGATCACGAGACGCACGATCTCGCGTCGAGATATCTGGAGGGCGGCTACGGTGGCATGGTCGCCCTCGGACTTGACGGCGGATACGACGCGGCCAAACGCCTCTGTGAGGGGACCGAGGTCGCAAAGTTCCTCGCGAACATCGGCGACGCGAGAACCCTCATCGTCCATCCGGCGTCGACGACACACGCTCAGTTGAGCGAGGACGAACAACGAGCCAGCGGCGTCGCACCCGAGATGGTCAGATTGTCGGTCGGGATCGAAGACGTAGCGGATATCATTGCGGACCTCGAGGGGGCATTATGAACGACTCGAACGGAGGGTCTCGGCTATGAGTGACGGCCCGGACACCGCTTCGCTCGGCGAGTTTACGTTTCAGTGTGGCGAGTCGGTATCCGATCTCGAAATTGCCTATGAAACCTACGGTGAGTTCACCGGTGACAACGCGGTCTTGGTCTGTCACGCCCTAACGGGGAGCGCACACGTCGCGGGCGGTCGCCGCCGAACCGACACGTCCGGGCAAGCGCACGCGTGGTGGGACGACATCGTCGGACCGGGCAAAGCCGTCGATACGACCGAGTACTACGTCGTCTGTGCGAACGTTCCCGGGTCGTGTTACGGGTCCTCCGGTCCGCCGACGATCAACCCCGAGACCGGCGAGCCATGGGGAACCGACTTTCCGGCCGTGACCGTCACCGACTGGACGCGCGCACAGCGTCGGTTGCTCGATGACCTCGGAGTTCCGAACTTGCACGCCGTCATCGGCGGCTCCGTCGGTGGCATGAACGTGCTTGAGTGGGTCAAACGGCATCCGGACCATCTCAATCTCGCCGTCGTCGTCGCTGCAGCCGCTCGGCTCGATCCACAGTGTCTCGCCCTCGATGCGATCGCTCAGCGGGCGATTATCACCGATTCGAACTGGAACGACGGCGACTACTACGGCGGCGACCATCCGACGAACGGGCTCGCGCTCGCCCGCCAGATCGGCCACGTGATGTATCTCTCGAAGTCGTCGATGGCCGATAAGTTCGGCCGTCGATCCGCCGGTATCGACGCCGGACGGGACACGTTTCAGATGGATCCTGCCGCCGGGTTCTTCCCGTATCGGGAAGTCGAATCGTACCTCGATTACCAGGGTGAGAAGTTCGCCAGTCGGTTCGATGCGAACTCGTATCTGTACCTGACGCGAGCGATGGATAATTACGATCTCGCCTCCGGATACGAGGACGACGCCGACGCGGTGGCGGCGTTCGACGGTGAAACGCTACTGCTTTCGTTTACCGGCGACTGGCATTTCACCGTCGAGCAATCCGAGGCGCTCGCGGAGGCGTTTCGGGCGACCGACACCGATACTGCACACCACGTCATCGATTCCGACCACGGTCACGATGCCTTCCTCGTCGAACCGGACCGAGTCGGTCCGCCGGTCGCAGATTTCCTCGAATCGGGGGTCGACGGACACTCGGTCACCGATACCAAAGCGCGCGAAGTCGGCGACGAGTTCGCCCCCGTTCACACGAGTCTCTTTTCGAAGTGATCGAACTCTCGACGGCCTTTTGAACGAGAATCGCCTACCGGGTCGCAATGACGGACGATCTTCCTGAACGAGCCGTTCGGGTCTTCGAACGCCACGATGCCTTCGAACGCGATGGGACGTGGTTCGAGGTGACGACGACGACCTTCGACAGTCGGGTGACCGCGACCGATTCGGACGGTGATGAATGGGCGCTTTCATATGTCTTGGAAGTCCGCGCTCCGATGCTTTCGAGCGCCACTGAGGATCCGGTCGGTCCCGCGGTTGAAGCGGGCTGGTTCGAAACGTATGAACTCCGACTTGAGGACGCCGCCATGGCTCTACGGTGGGATCTCGATTTCGACGGTCAGCGGGTCATAGAGGAAGCCGGCGACGCGGTTGCGATCTTCGAGTTCGAACTCGGAAACGCCGACCGTGCACCCGAGACGACGAAAGCGATTGCGGAGTACGTCGAGGGGACGTATATGGAGGGAATCGTCCCCGGCTACGAGTATCGGCCGCCCGTCTCCTCGCTGCTTTCGCGGGCTCGACAGTCCGGTAGCGACGGCGAACGAGGTCCAATGCCGCTCTGATCTCGCTACTGCTGGATTCGCTTCGGCTCGGGATGGACCGGTATCTCACAGTTCAAACACTCGGCGAACAGCCGGACCGAGCCGTCTTCCGTCTCGTATCTGATCAGAAGGTTGGATTCTGGAATCGCTGTGTCACAGTTCGGGCAGACGCCGATCGGTTCGCTCGTACCGTCTCCGTATTTGTCGACCATATCGGTCCAGTATCCCGGGTTGTACATCATTAATTACGTCCTACTAACCGTTAGGGTGTGTTTACTGGCCATTTATCGCCCGATTTTCGTTCTTTTTGGAACATTTCTAATATTCCGCGATCTTTGCCCGATCCCAGCGGTCGATCAGACGACCCGGTTCGCCAGCTCGTCCCCGTCGAGCCGGCGAGTCACGTTCTCTCTCACAAGCGCTTCGACTCGGCGGTAATACGCTTCGCTAACACCTGCGGCATGCGGTGTTATAATGACGTTCTCCATCCCCCACAGCGGTGAATCGGTCGGGAGCGGTTCGGTTTCGAACACGTCGAGCGCTGCACCGCCGATCGATTCGGCTTCGAGCGCGTCGATGAGCGCCGGTTGGTCGACGACCGGTCCGCGAGCGACGTTGATCAAGATCGCGTCCGAGCGCATCGCCTCGAGTTCCGTCGTACCGATGAGCTTTTTAGTGCGATCGGTTAGCGGAACCGTGAGGACGACGAATCGAGCGTCGGTGATCGCTTTCTCGAGCTCTCCGGAAGGAAAAACCGTCTCGACGTGATCGACCGGTGTCGGCGTTCGTTTCACACCGGTGACGTCCATTCCGAGGGCGTCCGCCCGCATCGCCACCCCTCGACCGAGCGTGCCGAGTCCGACGACACAGACCGATGAGTCCGCGAGATTGAACGGTATGTCCCACGGTTGTATCGACCACTCGCTGTCGTTTTGTCGATCCCGGTGTCGATGGAGCTGTCGGGCGAACGCAAGCATATATCCCGCGACGGTCTCACCGACCGGCACGTCCGCGAGGGAGAGGGGGGTCACCCCCCGGCGCTGCTCGTTCAAGAAGATGTCGGCCCCGGTAGGCGTGCTCTCCACCACGAGCGTGCCGGTTCGAGCGGG
>SKKJ01000039.1 GCA_007121575.1 Natronomonas sp. | reverse complement strand
TCGGTGACGATCGCGAGCGTCCCCTCGCTGCCGCAGAGCAGCTTTGCGAGGTTAATCGTACCGCCCTCGGCGTCGGGTTCGCCGATTCCACGGACCGCTCCGCGGGCGTCCTCGACGAGCCAATCGAGGTTATAACCAGAGACGTTCCGCTTCAAGTCAGGATACCGCTCTTCGATCAGATCGCCTTCTTCGTCGAGTATCCGAGCGACTTCGGCGTAGATAGCCGATTCGAGATCGTCGCCGTCAGCGAGGTCCGAGAGCTCGTCGAGCGGCACTTCCTCGAACGTCGTCACGGTTCCGTCCGCGAGGACGGCCTCGACGGATTCGACGTAAGCGTCGGTTTTGCCGTACTGCAGCGAGTGCGACCCCGTCGAGTTGTTCCCGATCGCGCCGCCGATCGCGCTCTTATCGCCCCAGGCGGGATCGGGGGCGAATTTGAGCCCGTGAGATTCGATCGCGTTGTTCAGCGTCCCGAGGTAGATGCCGGGTTCGACCGTGGCCGTCCGGCCGTTGGGATCGACCGACAACAGTTCGTTCATATATCGTGAGAAGTCGATCACGACGGCCTCGTTGACGGTCTGTCCGGCGAGGCTGGTGCCGCCACCACGAGGGAGGACGGGAACGCCGCGCTCGGCGCAATAGGAGACGACTGCAGAGACATCGTCGGTGGATTTCGGAAAGACGACGCCGATCGGCATCATCTCGTATATACTCGCGTCCGTCGCGTACAACGTTCGAGAGTACGTATCGAATCGAACGTCACCGGAAACGATAGCATCGAGTCCAGAGAGGAGGTCAGGTCGCTCGATCTGATCGTTTCGGTAATCGTATCCAGCCCGCTCGTCAGCCGCCGGATCCCCATCGAGAACCGGCGTTCCGTGCTTCGACATACCGTGACGAACGGAGGGTAGGGTAATCAGCGTGACGACAGCCAATCATAACGGAGCTATCGTGAGAAGATCAGAATTTCGGCGGCCAGCGTCTAGCCAACACAACGATCGCGCACCCATAAAAAGCCAACGGCGCTGATAATTCCGAGAGAAGGCATTCGGATGAAAATATAAGGGCCGACGATCACGAGGGCGAGGAGACCGCCACCGACCTGCAGTGCGACACCGAAGCTCGATAGTTCTACGTCACGAAGTTGAAAGACGTTCTCGTATCTGAACGCGAGTTCGGGATCGACGATGCTCAGTCCACAGAGAGCTCCGACGAGTGCCCAAACCGGGAGAAAGAGCAGTTCGAGCGGATGCCAACTCACCCAAAGGGCCATGCCGATCAGCGTCACGTTCGGCAAAATTTAGTCGTGTGTGTAAATTCTTTCGGGCGTATCCAACCGATACACTCACAGTAGCCAGTATACGGCTCGTATAATCGCTAATCGTTCAGCGATCTCGATGGAAAGAGCACACATATGAGTTACCGCAGCCATCCAGACGTTTCGAACGAACCGATCTACATCGTCCGCCGATTCACAATCGGAAGATGACATCCTACGAGATCGCATAAGCGAGACTCCGCTCTCGCTTCGGACGAAACACACAGAGTGCATGCTCACATCACCTATCAGTCGAATCGGAGGTACTGGCGGTCGTACTGTGGATCGCCTTGGCGAGGATGAATCACGACGAACGATTCATGTGGCAACGAATCGAGTCGTTTCGGTGCGCGCTTGAGATCGGGAACCCACCCGACATCGCCTTCACGTGGTGAGAGCACAACCGCGAGATCGTCCTTCCCTGACTCGACCAGCAGCGACTGATATACAGACTCCCAGTTGGGCTCGGGAGAGAATGTCGCTTCGATCTGCGGTTGGACCAGATCGAATAGCCGACCGAACTGGTGATCGGTGATGCCGACCGGGACCACGACGAGTTCTGCGCCGATTCGATCGGACATTCGCTTCGCGAAATGGAGCGCTTCGAAAAACCCTTCATGGTGTTCGATACCAGCCGGCAACAGCAGATGTATCCGTTCGGTCGTGTTGACCGGATGGCCGAGTCGGGCAATGAGCACCGGAAGCCTCGTGAGCGTGAGAACACGATCGATCGTCGTCCCGAAGATTCGATCCTGCATCGATCGCTGTGCGTCCCACCCCATAAGTATGAGATCGGCCTGCGTCTCGATGGATCCGCGGACGATTCCCGAAGCGATATTACGACTAACGCGCGTCTCGGCCTCGACGGGGATCTCTGCCTCATCGCCGATTTCGGTGAACCGTTCCAGTTCAGCCTGTGTCGAGGCAACCGCCTGCTCAGTGTCGTCACTGCCATCGGGCTGTACCACACTGAGAAGATGGACCGGCTCGGTGGTCTCCGCCGCTTTAAATACGAACGAAAGCTCCACTAGCCTGCGTTGTTGCTCCGCGTGGTGTGAAAGCGGTAACAAGACATTCGGATCCTCGACCCGGTCGTCACCGTCATCAACCGCTTTCGAGAGCGCCAACGCGTTTCCGAAACGTTTGGTAACGAACGGGCTGAGAACGGCGGTGAACAACAGCATGAGAACGACCGCGTTCAGGATCGTCTCGCCGAACAAGCCAACATCGTATCCGACGAGCGTGATCGCCAGCGCCGCCGCGGCTTGCCCGATCGAAAGGCCGAAGATGGTTCCGATTTCGTCCGTGCTGTAGTTTTGAACGTAGCCGATGGCACCTGCAGAGATCGCCTTCGTGAGTACCATCGTACCCGTGATAACGGTAGCAACGAAAAGCGTCGAGAAGCCCTCAAAGAGCAGATGGAGATCGACCAGCATACCGACGTGAAGGAGGAAAAACGGGATGAAAAACGCATTGCCAATGAACTCAACCCGGTTGCGGAGCGGGCCGCCGTCGGGGATGAGTTGATTGAGCGCGAGTCCCGCGATAAACGCACCGAGAATCGGCGATAGATCGAGAACCTCAGCGAGGCCACCGGCTGAGAACACGACGAGCATCACGAAGAGGAACTCGAAATAGCTCTCTTCGTTAAAATTGCGGAAAAACCATCGGGAGGCCGGCTGGACCGTAAGCCAGACGACGACGAAGAGAATCGCCAAAGAGAGCACGATCGAAACGAGAAGGCCGATGGTGAGGCCGTCTCCGACGGCGCCGAGCGAGATTGCGAGCACGACGAGCGCGAGCGTATCCGTGAACAAAATACCCCCGAACACGGCGGTAACGGCATCGTTGTCGGTGATACCGTACTGGTTGACGATCGGATACGCTAAAAGGGTGTGGGAGGCGAACACCGCCGATAGAAGGACCGAAGCCCACAGACCCAACCCAAGAACGGAGAGACAAACGGCGATACCGACAATAAACGTGACACCGAAGCTCGCGAGACCGAACATGGTCGCCGCACCCGGGTCGGACTTCAACCGCCGGAGATCGAGTTCGAGCCCGACGGTAAAGAGGAGATAGACGAGGCCAACGGTTCCGAGGAGTTCGATCGCGTCAACGTGATCCATAATACCGGTCCCGCCAGGACCGAGAAAGACGCCGAGGAGAAGTATGCCGACGATGCCGGGCTGTCCGAGTCTGCGAATCGTCAGCGGGCCGAGTAAAAAGACGGCCATGGCGAGCGCGAACACCAAAACCGGCTCTTCGAGAGGCAACGCCGGGATATCGAAGAGCCCTTCGTACACGTCATCAGCGACGATTTGAAGCACGCCGGATGCGGTGAAATGACGGATAGCAATCATAAAAAGCGTGAAAAATTCCTACTTTGCCAAAAGTTCCAAACTATCTAAATAGTTCCGATTTTACAAGTATTTATGAGAATTTTTAAATAAATAAGAGCGAATATTGATTATGTATGTTCGAGGAGAATAGTTATGAACGGTGATGGACAGTACAGATGTTTATTAGAATCGTGATGACTCGAACATAGCCGCTCGTATGTGAAAACCGTTCAGATCATACCGACCATTTAACACAATGTCGGTGATGTTATCATCGCTGAGTGAACGAGTTCTCGTCCCTTTTGATGGTTCAGCGCGAGCCCGACACGCACTCAACGAACCGCATGAGTCGTTCAACGTCAACGAGATCGTTCTCCTCTACGTCATCGATACCGCTGATTTCAGCCACGGTCCGGAAGGCGGGGTTGCAGAACGTCTCTACGAAGCGAAAAAAGAAGACGCAAAGGCACTCTTCGATGAAGCTCAAGACATCGCCGACGAGTACAACGTATCGGTGAATTGCCTCTACCGACCGCATCGGAACACGGATCGGTCCATGGACCACAACTCCCGCCGGAAGCCACGTAAATCCCGTCTTGTCCTCAGAGTGCCGGAGGCATTCAGGGCGAAGGAGTTGACTCGGTCAATACGACATTCCGACGCCGCGGTACAAACGACTTACTCGGGATTGGTTCTCTATTACAACGTGTCTGTAGACGCAGTTATACGCGTATGCCGGGGCGATACGCGTTTGTTTTCGGGATATGTGTGATGGTGCTTCTGTCAGCTATTGCCGGCGTAACGTCCGCCGGTAACCACACCGAGTTCCGAGTCGTCGATGTCGGCCTGAGCGACGAGCAGATCCTCGAAGACGAATCGGTGACGATCAGTGCGAGCGTTGAAAACGCCGGAGATTTGCCGGGACCGTACCGTGTGGAGCTTCGAGTCAACGGGGATGTTCGCGATCAAGAGCGAGTGTTCCTCCGCGGTGGTGAATCAGCGCAGATCTCATTCAGCGAGTCGTT
>SKKJ01000144.1 GCA_007121575.1 Natronomonas sp. | reverse complement strand
TTGGAGGCGTACGTGTACGATGACCGGTTTACACTCGCCGTCGATCTGACTGGCGATTCGCTTCACAAGCGGCCGTATCGGGTCTGTACCCACGACGCACCGTTGCGCTCGACGTTGGCGTATTCGATGCTCCGAATCGCCGAGTGGACGCCCGATGACCGGTTGGTCGATCCGATGGCCGGTTCGGCGACAATTCCGATCGAAGCCGCACTCGCCGCGACGGACCGGATCCCACGACCGGATCTCGATCCCGCGTTCGAAGCCCTCCCTGCGTTCGATGGCGATCGATTCCGTGCCCTTCGGAACGCCCGTAAACCACGGTCGCACTCACTCGATCTCGAAGCGCGAGATCGACGCGAGAAATGGTGTCGGTGTGCACGAGTCAACTGCAACGCGGCGGGCGTCTCCGACTTCATCGATATCGTCACGGCCGATGCCCGTGAGGAACCGATCGATGCCGAGTGCGTGGTGACGAACCTCCCGTTTGGCATTCGAGTCAGCGATGATCTCCGTCTGCTCTATCGGGCGTTTTACGACCGACTGTGCGAGGGAAACGTCGGCCGCCTCGTCGCACTCACGACCGCACCGGAGCATCTTCCGTTCGAGCCGACTGATCGCTATGCAATCCCGTACGGTCGCCTCGACGCCACGATTGTGGTCTTCGAATTTAACTGAAATATCCTCGATAACGTCATCGGTCTGCGCGTGCTTTCGGAACTTTTATGAATAATTGTGATATATGGTGGGTACATGCGAGGCTCCGACCGCGACCGTGGATCGTTGCTTGCACTCGGCGTACGCGTACGGTAACCGCTGTTTTTCGAACGTACGGCCGACGAATATCCCACGACAGATCCACCATGAGCACGAACCCACAGACGACCGAATCGCAACCGACGACCATCCCGACGACCGAAATCGAAGCCCGCGGCCAAATCGATCCGTGGACTGCACCGGGTGAATTCCCGGACTCTCCCGCCGCTCGCACACAGCGTCAGTTCGAGCCGGCGTGCCGTATGCGGCTTCGAAACCTCGTGGATAAAGAGAACGCTTACTGTAAGTAGCAGTCTACTGGATCGGCTTTCCGTCCTCGGTCGGCGGCGCGATGTGGTCGATGAACGATTCAACGTCCGGTTCGCGAACGATCACCCGGACGTGGATGTCTCCGAGTTCGCTTTCGGTGCCGACCGCGAAGTTGACTCGCCCTCGGAACGCCGCCTGCTTTTTCAGATCGAAACTGAACGTGTTTCCGTCCTCGTTCACGAAAAACGCGCCGCGAGCGGTATCGAGAATCGCCTGTTCGTGGAGCCGCTCCGAAAAGTGATCCATCGAGTGCGCCGTCGCCACCAACTCGCCCGGGTGGGATTCGACCTCCGCCTCCGGAAAAAGGTTCTCTATCGCGTCGACCACTCGGTCAGTCACCTCGGTCGCCCTTACCGGCGCGGTGATCTCGACATCGATCCGGTAGATCATGCTAGCACCTCTGTAACCCGTTCGCGGAACCGTTCGAGCGTGCCGGTGTTTTCGATCGTCACGTCGGCTCGATCCAACGCGTCTCCGAGCCCGAACCCTAACTCGCGCTCATCGCGGGCGGCAAGCCCCTCGCCGTCTTCGGTGTTATCACGTCCTCGGCCGTCGATCCGCTCTCTTCGTAGCTCGAAGGGCGCTTCGACGCCGACGAGGACGAACGCGTCCTCGAATCGCTCTTCGAAGATGTCCACTTCGATTCCCGATCGGATGCCGTCGACGACGACGGTGTCGTGTCGTTCGAGCGCTGCTTCGATGTGCGGTAACGATGCCTCGGCGATCGCCGTGGGGCCGTTTTCCTCGCGAAGCGCCGACGCGACCTCGCCGTGGTGTTCTGCCGGGTCGAGCCCGCGCTTGCGGCACTCCGCGCGGATCACATCGCCCATCGTCACGACGGGGATCTCCATTCGCTCTGCGACCGCCGCGAACTCGCCCTTGCCGCTGCCCGCCAGTCCGACGGTTCCGATAACTCGCATTCGATCTCGAATACGGCGAGCGAGCGTTTGAAGGCTTTGTTGTCCGGCCGCGAGTGCAGCTGTTGATCAACGCTTTTGTTTGGCTCGTGTCTATATTTCATATGACTCGAAAAACGTTCGCTGTCACTGGGATGTCCTGCACCGGCTGTGAAAAGAACGTCGAGGACGCGCTCGCAGCCGTCGAGGGCGTTTCCCACGTCGAGGCCGATCACGAGGCCGATTCCGTGGCTGTCGATGTCGATGCGAACATCGCCGACGATGCCCTCACAGCAGCGATTCGAGACGCCGGCTACGACGTCGAATAATCCGGTTCCCATCCCGTTTCGCCTTTGCCGCCCCGTCGAAGCCAACCCGTGCCGTTTTTCAAGACCCCGCGAGTATGCAGCATCGAGGGCACGTAGCTCAGCTAGGACAGAGCGTCGGACTTCTAACCGCGCCGGTGTTCCGGTGTGGGGAGTGATCCGATGGTCGTGGGTTCGAATCCCACCGTGCTCGCTTCTGCGAACGATAGTGAGCAGCGACGGCACCGGGTTCGAGCCTTGGGAGTCGCAGCGGCCGAGCAGAGCGCGATCGACCGTCTTCGTCCGGTTCGAATCCCACCGTGCTCGTGGTAGTGCTCGGCTCGAACGATTAGGGCGAAGAGAGGTGGTACACTGGTATTTTGAACGAGAAAACGGTTCGAAGCGGATCTCGTATCGTCAAACGGGGCCTAGAAACTTCGAGAAACTGACGAAGGGAGCCGCCCACTTGTTCAGTCGAACCCGTAGCGCTTGTGTGCTTCGTCGATGTCCAGGATCTCGATCACACGGACCTCCTCATCGGCTTCGAGAACGTCGTAGAACGCGGTGTGGGTCCGGCCAATATGTATCCGATATAACTCTTCGCCGTCGACTACCAGCTTCTCTTTGTCACCGGATCCAGAACCCGGCCTCGGATACGGGTCGTCCGACAATTTCCGAAGGTTATCCTTCACGATTCGCTTGCTCTTTTCGTCTAGCACGGCGACGTACTCGCGGGCCTCCTCCGCGAGGAGGACCTCATAACTCATTGAGCGATGTCAGTTCCTCGCTGTCTGCCTCCCGCACCTCTTTCGCTCGCTCGACGAGCTGTCGCCGCTGGTGTTCTTGGATCAACTCTGCGAGCAGGTCATCGTACGTCTCGCCTGCCCTCTTCAGTTCGTTCAGTTCCTCCCACCGTTCCTCTGTGACCGGGATTCGCTTGTTGGCGTTGGACATGTGTCTCGACCTCTATGGCAAATCCTTACAACGCTTACAACTAAAACTCTTCGGCGGTCGGCGTCCATTCGGCAATATCAACGTCGCATATCCCGAGATAGCGAGACACCACCGTGCTCGTCGTCTTCGAACGATTCGCGGAGTCGTCACACCGGAATTCGGTTTGATCCTCCGCGTACACTTGATTCCTCCGCCTATCGCCGGATCGCGAGCACCGACAGATCCGAAAACGCCGTTTCGTCTTTCGAGTCGATATCCGCTGAAAGCGCCGATAACGAACTCTCGGTTATAGCCTCGTCGTCGTGGGTGAGCCGCTCACAGACGAGCGCGTCGCACTCTGGCGCACCCGATTCGAGCAATCTATGCGCGATTCGCTCTGGCATCCAATCGTACGGTCGCGGCAGGACGAGCAGGTGTCTGTCGCCGACATCGCGCACTAAGCGTTCGAGATCGGCTTCGATCGGACCGCTCTTATGGAGGGTGACGAACGTCGTCTCTTCCATCGGTGTCCGGGCGCGAGAAGCGGCGATCTGTAGCGAGGAAATTCCCGGAATCACGCGAACGGACGTGTCGACTGCCGATTCGACCTTTCCGACGAACTGATAGCCGGAGTGATTCGGATCGCCCATCAACACGGCCGTCCCGTGCGCGCCGTCTTCGATCCGCGCCGCGAACTCGGCGAGGACTTCGGGTTCGTCCCGATAGCCGCAGGATAACGCTTCACCAGCTATCTCGTCAGCGACGAACTCGACGACCGTTTCGAAGCCGACGACCACGTCGGCTTCGCGGATCGCCCGTCGCCCTCGAGGGGTGAGATACTCGGGGTTGCCGGGACCGATCCCGACGGCGTAAACCGGGCGGTCCTCGAACGTTTCGGGTTCGGGCCCGTTCGCCGCGAACGCGCCGGGATCGTCCGGGAATTCGACGCCCGTCATCGATCCAGCTCCACACCGCCGTCTCTCGCGTCGCTTGCTACGTGAATCAGTTCGTTCGTCAATCCGGCCGCGAGGCCGCTGCCGCCGCGTCGACCGACGTTCGTGATCGCCGGAACGCCGTGTTCGGCGCAGACGTTTCGGATTCGTTCGCGGCTCTCTGCGGCCTTCACGAAGCCGACCGGCGTGGCGACGACGACGGCGGGTCGGGTTCCCTGTTCGATGCAGTCGGCGAGCGCTAACGCCGCGGTCGGTGCGTTGCCGATCGTCGCGATCGCGCCGTCATAGACGCCGTCTTTGTCCAGTTCGAGCACTGATGCCGCGGTTCGGGTCATCCCCGTCTTTTCGGCCAACGTCGCTCCGTTTCCGATCGCTTTCCGGACCGGGCAATCGTGGCCCCGTCCCGTGATTCCCGCTTTGACCATCGTGATATCAGTGACGATCGGTGCTTCCGCCAGCACGGCACGCGCCCCCGCTCGGATCGGTTCGCTTTCGTCCGCGCCGGTAAAGCGCATCAGATACT
>SKKJ01000201.1 GCA_007121575.1 Natronomonas sp. | reverse complement strand
CGATCTGCAGGTACAGTTCTAATGCCATGGTACGACACGTGATGGGTTTCGTAGATCTATAATAAATACTCGTTTTTAGCAATTTTTAAATAGATAGTGGTAAGTATCCGGAATATTAGCGCGTATTCGAACAGCAAGCGCGGATTCAATTACACATAGAGAATATTATACGGCGTCATCGTACAGTTCGGTCAAAGGAGGTTCAGTACGGGGAGAGAACGCCCATCGAAAACTAACCGATCGCGCGCGAACCGTTTCGACCCGTTCCCCGGGGATTACACCGGAAGCATCGCGGCGATAGCGCCGAGATCGAAATACTCCGGAAGCACGTGAACGATAACGAACGCGGCGGCGAGTTCGACTGCCGTAACGACGATCGTCACGACGTTCGCAAATCGGCTCGACGTCGTCACTCCCGAGGGGAACCCGTACTCTCGTTTCGAAAGCGGATAAAAGAGCGCAATCCCGCGACGGCTTCCCAGATAATCGAGGACGTAGTGGGTGAACACGCCGATCCAGACGTAACTGAGGTTCGCGAACAAAAGCGGGAAGGCGACGAAGATCCCGAGAACCGGAAGGTTGTGCAGCGTTTTTCGATGCTTGCCGAACGCGGTGTCAACGTCGGGAAACAGCGCACCGAGCGTGACGGGAATCGTCACCGCGACGATCGTCCGAAGCGTCTCGAACGTTCCCGACGGTTCGAGAATAAAGCCGAGTCCAATACCCAAAAGCACCGCATTGAGCACGTGGCCCTCTTTGTTCATACGGGGGCGATGATCGCCCACCTAAAAGACTGTTCGTTCGTTTATGATGGATTATTTATATAGAGTCGGACAGCATTATTCTTCAGACCGATTCGATTGCGGCGTGGAGATCTTCGAGGGACTGTTCGGCTATCCGTCGTTTTATTTCGCGGCGAGAGCCATCGAAGACGTACCGTTCGACGCTGCACCACGAGTCGCCGGTTCCCCACGGTGCGGCGTGTGAGATGCCGATATACACCGTTCCAACGGGCTTTTCGTCGGTTCCACCGCTCGGTCCCGCGATTCCGGTCGTCGAAATGCCCCACGTGACACCGGAGCTGTCGCGGATTCCGCGAGCCATCTGCTCGGCGACGGGTGCACTGACAGCACCCACCTCATCGAGAATTTCTCGGGAAACGCCGAGCAGTTCCATTTTCGAATCGTAGCTGTAGGTGACGAGGGACCGATCGAAGTACTCACTCGATCCCGAGACGTCGGTGAGCAGTGATCCGATCAGCCCGCCGGTACACGACTCGGCCGTGGCGACGAACTCACCTCGCTCGGTAAGCGCTTCGCCAACGGTTGCTTCGATTGCCATACCGTCTAAACGGATACGAAGAACTTCAAGCCAAGCCCTTGTCGATGAGAAACCCGTTCCGTACACAGAACGGTGTACCGAGAAGGCGATTCGGTAGCTGGGCTCCGATGACACGGCCCGTGTGGTCGAAACCGGACTCACGGACGACGGCGGCTCTGTGAACGCTCCGGTAGCGCTGTGACCGCGGTCGCCTTCTCGACGGCGTCCACGCGATCCCTGTTCGGAAGGGTATGTAAATCAACGGCTGGCCCAAACGAGAGAGGCTACTTCCACTTAGAGCAACAACAGGACGACGAGGCCGGCGAAAAGCGCCAACGTAATAAAGAAGATGCTCGCCCCCGAGGAGGCTCTGAGCCGAACGGTTTCGGTTCCGCGACCGGTCGGAAGCTCCTCGACATCGACGCCAGGGAGCCGGTCCGCGGTCCGGTAGGCGTACCCGCCGGGGTCAGTTCCGACGCGCATCGAAGCGGCGGCAGTCGCCATGACGAACCGATCGACGGCGGCCCACAGTTCGGTGACACCCCACACGAGCCCGCGACCCAGATAAAACGAGGCCGGAAAGAGCACGCGCTCGACGTCCGGGATCCACGCCATTCGGGTGATCGGACCCTTCAGTGTGAAGAACGCGACGAATCCGACCACGAGCAGGACGATACCTTCCGTGAGGTGACCGGTGCTGAACGGATCGGCCGCCGCCGCGACCGACTCGGTGAACGGCAACAGTTCGAAGAACGTGCCGTGTGCGAACCCGAAGACGAGACAGAAGGCACCGACGAACAACATCGCGACGGTTTGGCCACGGGTCGCGTCCCGCGGTTCGATCGTCGCCTCGCCGTGGAAGAAGATGTAATAGCCCAACTTGATGAAGGACATGAACGTTCCGACCGCACCGATGATGAGCATCCACCACAGCAGGTCCTCGCCGAGAAGCAGTGGTATCGTATCGAGCGCGTGTGCGGAATCGAGCACCATTCCTTTCGAGACGAACCCGTTCGTGCCGGGAACGGCAGTAATGGAGGCCGCCCCGATCAGATACGCGAGGAACGTGAGCGGCATCACCTTCCAGAGCCCGCCCAGCTTTTTGATGTTCTGCTCTTGGGTGCGATAGATGACGACGCCGACGGCCATGAACAGCAGCGCCTTATACAGGATATTGTTGAACGCGTGGGCGAGTCCGCCGGCGGCAGCGAAGCCGCCGCCGTAATCGCCCGCCAGCGTCGCTAGCCCGATCCCAGCGAGCATGTAGCCGACCTGCGCTTGGATGTGATACGACAGGAGACGCCGGGGGTCGTACTGCAACAGCGCGAAGAAGACGCCGTACACCGCCATCGCGCCGCCGAGATACGCGAGCCATAGCCCACCGTCGGGGAACGCACGGAACATGACGAACACCGCGGTCTTCGTCGTGAACACCGAGAGGAAGACCGAGGCGGCGACGTGCGGTCTCGGGTACGTATCCGGGATCCACGAGTGCAACAGAATGAACCCGCAGTTGATCCCGATTCCGACCGCGGCGAGCGCGGCGGCAGCACTGGCGAGCGGTCCGCCCGCAGCGCCGTAGATACCCTCACTCGCCGTATACAGGAACGCGTCGGTCGACGGTCCGACCGAAACGAAGTGGACGACGACGGCTCCGAGCAGGATCGTTCCACCGATTCCGTGGAAGATCGCGTACCGATAGCCCGCGCGGACGGCTGCGCCGCCGTAGTGCCAGACCAAAAGCGTCGACGTGACCGCCATCAGCTCCCAAAAGAAGATCATCGAGAGCCAATCGCCGGCGAAGACAACGCCCGCGGTGCTCGCGACGTACGTGAGCGCGAACGCGGTCATAACCCGTGGCGCGTCGCTTTCGTAGGCGTACAGAACGGCTGCGGTGGCGAGAATGCCGATACCGGCGGCGAACAGTCTCGACGCGCCGTCGACGTTGAGGAAGACGACATCGAAGCCGAGGAACGCGGTCTCGACGTAGGTGCCGTCGGCCAGCAGATAGCCCTGAACACCGACTGCTGCCGTCGCGAGTCCGGCGATGAGGTGGCCGGGCAGCCGAGGCAAGAACGCGACCGCGAACGCGGCGATCGTGAGGTAGACGAACGGCGGGACGGTTTCGATCATCGCTCCACCTCCGTTCCCTCGAGGACGCCCTCGACGATGAGCTCGATCAACTCGAGGAACATGACCTCGGACGGGACGATTCCCACGAGGATCGCACCGGTCACCGCTGCAAGGATCGGTCCGAGCATGAACCACGTGGTCTCCTCACCGAGGAACGCTTCGCGGGCCGTGAGCCGACGCCAACCGCCCGGTGGCGGCCCGCCGTGGTGATCGTGGCCGTGCTCGTCATGCCCGCCGTGCGCACTGCGGTCGGCGTGACCGGCATCGGTTTCCTCGTGATCGGCCTCATCGGTCTCGTCTGTAGTGTCCTCGTCCACGGTGTGATCACTCGGGTTCATATCGACCGCGTACTCGCCATCGACGAGCGGGGCGGGTTCGCTGTAATCGCGCCGTTCGCTCCGTCCGGAGAAGTCGGGCTGCAGATCGGCGGGATCGATCGCTTCGTCTTCGGACTCATCTTCGGATTCGCCGTCGGTCCCGGACGCGTCGTCGCCATCGCCTTCTGCATCGTCGATCGGACGACCACCGTCAGTTTCCGCGAGAATCGATCGGCGCTCACCGCCGACTCGATGGTCAACGAGCGGCTTGGCGTCGTGGTCGTCCTCGGACTCGAAAAAGGCCGTGTAGACGACCGGCCAAAAGTACGCGACGTTGAGCACACCGGAGACGAGCAACGCGCCCGCGAGGTAGTACCCGATCGGCGTGAAGGCTGCGCCCATCTCGATCCCACCGATGAGC
This sequence comes from Natronomonas sp., assembly GCA_007121575.1. Classification (GTDB taxonomy): domain Archaea; phylum Halobacteriota; class Halobacteria; order Halobacteriales; family Haloarculaceae; genus Natronomonas. The sequence continues at coordinate 11,596 of SKKJ01000201.1, read as the reverse complement.
AAGTAATATTTCGAGACGAAGCCGGCGAACAGCGGAATCCCGGCCATTCCGGCGGCGGCGAGCGCGAACGCGCCGAGGACGACCGGCATCCGTTTGCCGATCCCGGCCATCTCCGAGATGTAATCGGTGTGCGTCTCGACGTGGATCGCACCGGCGCAAAAGAACAGGGTCAGTTTCATGAACGCGTGCGCGGGGATATGGAGCAACGCGCCGATGAGGCCGTACCAGCCGAAGATTCCGAGCCCCAAAACGATATAGCTGAGTTGGGAAACGGTCGAGTACGCGAGCCGCTGTTTGAGATGATCTTTTCGGAGCGCGATAACCGACGCCGCGAGCAGTGTGAACGCCGCGACCGCGGAGATGGCGACACCCATCCCAATCTGATACGCGACTTCCGGGCCGAACACGTCGAGTGTGACGCGAGCGACGCCGAACGCGCCGGATTTGACGACGGCAACCGCGTGTAAGAGTCCGGAGACCGGTGTCGGCGCGACCATCGCGACCGGCAGCCACTGGTGCAGCGGCATCAGGCCGGCTTTGACGCCGAAACCGACGGCCAAAAGCAGATATGCGACTTGGACGATCGATTCATTCGAGTTCGCGACCTCCGCGAGTCCCTCGATGCCGCCGGGGGTAAACGTGACCGTTCCGGCGAGCCAGAAGACGAGGACGGTGCCCGCGAGAACGAGCACGCCGCCGCCGAACATTGTGTACGCGAGGTATTTACGGCCGGCAGAGCGCGCTTCACCGGTTTCGTCGTGGGCGACGAGCGGGTACGTCGCCACAGAGAGCAGTTCATAAAACAGGAAAATCGTCACGAGGTTGCCGGCGAACGCGATCCCCATCGTCGCCGACAGCGACGCCGCGAAGGAGGCGAAATAGCGAGTTTGTCCGTGTTCGTTCAGCCCGCGCATGTAGCCGATGCTGTAAAACGACGTGACGATCCAGAGCAAGCTCGCGAGCGAGGCGAAAAGCATTCCGAGCGGATCGGCTCTGAGGACGAACTCGATTCCGGCGACGAACTCGCCGGAGGAGAAAACGTAGGTTTCGCCGTTGAGCACGCCGGGGAGCATGGCGGCGACGATCGCGAACTTCGCCACCGCGGTGACGATCGTGACGGCTTCACGGACGTTCGGTCGCCGGTGGGCGGCGAAGATACCGAACATCCCGGCGAACGAGATCAATACGGCGTATAGCGGGAAGTTGTCCATCATAGTGCAGCCTCCAGGAAGGATTCGAAGAACGCTTCAAACGCGGGCCCGGCGAACCCGAGTGCGACCGCGGCGACAGAGAGGGCGGCGACGACGAACACCATTCCGAAGGAGACGGGGCGGTTTCTGTTCTGTCCCGTCGCGCCGTCTCCACCGTCCGAGAGCAATCGGACCTCATCGCCCGGAACCGCACCCTCGATCCCGTCTGCGGGGTGGAAATACAGCGATTCCAGTAGTCGTGCGACGTACAGAAGCGTCAATAGCGTGCTGAAGAAGATCACGCCGGCGACGATCGGCGCACCGGCTTCGATCGCGCCCCACGCGATGTACCACTTACCGAGGAAGCCGATCGACGGCGGAATGCCGACGAGCGCCAACAGAAGCAGTCCCATCGCCGCGACGGTCACTGGCGAGCGATAGCCGAGGTTCGCGTACTGTTTGACAGTCCGGACGCCGTAGGCGGTCGCCAACACCCCGACCGCGAGGAACAGTGCGGTCTTCATGAGTCCGTGTCCGACGAGGTGGATGATGCCGCCCAAGAGCGCCTGTTCGGTCGCTAGTCCGAACGCGGCGACGATCATCCCGAACTGTGCGACCGACGAGTACGCTAACATGCGTTTCACGTCGGGTTGAATCACCGCCAATACCGACCCCGCGATGATGCTCACGGTCGCGAACGCGACGAGCGCGTCACCCGCGAGCGGGACGGTTGCGAAAAACTCTGGCGTGTAGACGGTGTAAATCAGCCGGGCGAGCGCGTACGCACCCATCGTCGAGACGAGTCCCGAGATGTAGGAAGTCACCGTATCGGGCGATTCCGCGTATGCGTCGGGCATCCACGTGTGTAGCGGGAAGATCGCCGCTTTGACCGAAAGCCCGACTGCGATGAAACAGAACGAAGCGATGATCAACGGATCGGCGTAGCCGACCGTTTCCGGGATCGCCGTCGAGAGTTCGACCATGTTCAACGTCCCCGTCGCGACGAAGACGTAGCCGACGCCGACCAGATACAGCGATGCGCCCGCGGTTCCGATGAGGAGGTATTTCAACGCGGCGAGCGCCGAGCGACCCGATCGATCCGAGGCGACCAGCGCGTACGTCGCGAGGCCGACGATCTCGAGGAAGACGAACATGTTGAACACGTCGCCGGTGAGACCGACGCCCATCAGCCCGCCACAGAGCAACAGATACGCGCTGTAGAAGGTGTTTTGTCGTGGACCGGCGCGTCTGGCGTAGCCTAACACGACGAGCGTGACGAGCGCGACCAACAGCACGACCGACGCCGAAAGCCCGTCGGCGACCAGTTCGATTCCGTACTGTCGCGGATAACCGCCGAGGTTGTGGACGTATCGGCCTTCGGCCGCCACGCGCATGGCGACGTAGCCGGCGAGTGCGACCTCGATCGCCGCCGTCACCAGCGCGATCGGCCAGCCGACCCGGTCGAACTTCAGGCTCGCGAGCAACGGGATCGTCGCCGCGAGGATCGGGATCGCAACGAGCAGCGCGAGTTCGGGGTTACTCATTGATGACCTCCCGGATCGTCTCCTCGTTCAACGTCCCATACAACGAGTAGAGTCGAACGATCAGCGCGAGCCCCACGGCCGTGAGGCTGACGCCGACCACAATCGCGGTCAGCACGATAACGTGGGGAAGTGGACTGGCGTATTCACCGACGGCGCCGCCCTCAGTCGGGATCACGGGAACGGACCCGCCGTGCATGTAGGCGGTCGCGACGAAAAACAGAAAGATCGCGCTCTGAAAGAGGTTCAGCCCGATAACCTTCTTTACGAGGTTCGGACTCGCGATCATGATGTACAGTCCGACCGCCAAAATCACCGCGAACGTCGCGTAGGCGTATCGCGTCGACAGAAGTTCGAGCATAAGCGGCATTCCGAGCAGTGTCATACGTCCTCACCTCCCTGTGAGGCGTAGCCGGCGGCCGTCAGGAAGAACAGCGCCATGATGACGCCCGAAACGATGGCGGCAACGCCGCCGATTTCGATCGCTTCCATCCCCCACTTCGTGGCGTCGGGGCCGAGGAACGGCTCGTAGAGGCCGTACTCGAGGAACTTCCCACCCAGTGCGAGCGTTCCGAGTCCGACGCTGACGAAGACGATAACACCGCCGGCGGCGAGCGCGGTCATCAGTCCGCTGCCGACCCACTCGCGTGTCGGTGCGATCCCGAACGCGAAGGCCAACATGAAAACGACGACGCCGATGAGCGCACCTCCCTGAAAACCGCCGCCCGGTGAATCCGCGCCGTGAAACGTGATGAACAGCCCGTAGGTCAACACGAACGGCGCGACGATTCGGACGGCGGTCATGATGATCTCACTTTCCGTGTAGGGTCGAATTGAGTCGGAGCCGCTCATAGGAACTCACCTCGGTGCAACACGACCACGACGGCGACCCCGGCCGCGAAAACGACGACGGCCTCGCCGAACGTATCGAAGCCACGGTAGGCGGCGAGAACGGCCGTGACTGCGTTCGTGACGCCGGTCTGTTCGTAGGTCGATTGCAGATAGTGGCCGGTGACGCTTTCACCGGGGGTTCCGGCCGCACCCGTTACCGGGGTCGCCTCGCCGAGGAAGTTCTCGACGGGGATCGAACCGACGGTGAACAGAAGAACTGCCACTAGTCCCACAGAGAGGGTCGCTGCGGGACAGTTGATCGCTGTGAACACCTTTTCGGCTCGCGGACGAGTGGTTTTCGCGATCGTCACGAGCAGAAGGATCGTCGTCACGCCCGCTCCGATCGCGGCCTCGGTGAGACCGACATCGGGTGCCAACAAGAGCGTGTAAAACAACGCCATTCCGAGACTGTAGGCGGCGAAGACGATGATCGCCGCGAGCGTATCGCGCAACATGGCGGTCGCGATCGCGGTGATGATAACGAAGCCGGCGAGCGCGAAGCCAACGGCGCTCATCGTCTCTCATCCCCCTTCGTCCACGGTTCGATTCCCTCTTCGTAGGCCGCACGACCAACGGCGTGTGCAGCCGTCGGGTTGGTAATGAAGATGAACACGAGTAGCAAGAGCGCTTTGATCACTTCGGTCTCGACCCCATACGCAAGCACAACTGCAGCAACGACGAGGCCAGCGCCGAGCGTATCGGTTTGAGAGGCGGTGTGTGCGCGCGTATACACGTCTGGGAGACGGATCACGCCGACTGCGGAGACGAACGTGAAGAAGACGCCTCCCGCGAGCAGGACGAAGATCGCGCCGAGACGAATTTCGTTCATATCACATCACCCCGCTTGACCGTGAATTTCGAGATGGCAACGGCCATGAGGAAGTTCAACAGGGCGTACACGAGCGCGATATCGAGGAACGACTCGCTGTCGAGTGCGACCGCCAAAAGCGCGAGAATGACCACGGTGTTCGTTCCAAGCACGTTCACCGCGATGACGCGGTCTTGCATCGTCGGGCCTTTAACGGCGCGGTAGAGCACGGCAATTGCGAGCACGACGAGTACGGCTGCCGTGGTTAAGAATGCGGTTGTCAGCGTCATTTGGGTTCCTCCTCAACGGGTTCGGTTTCGGCGTCCGGTTCGGACTCGACGTCGGCTTCCGCTCCGGCGTCCGGTTCGGACTCGGCGTTCGGCCCCTGCAGTTCGACGTAATCGCCGCGCTCTCTCGGAGTCGGTATCGCCGCCGCGCGCCGGCCGTAAAAGACGAAGCGGACGGCCCGTTCGAGCGCGCCGTCGGCGACGCCGTCACGAGCGCTCTGAAAGAGGCTGTGAACGTAGAGATCCTGTCCTTCGGTACGGACCGTGAGCGTGCCGGGCGTGAGCGTGATACTGTTGCCGAGCGTCGTGAGCGCCGGACCGCCCCACACGGCCGAACGGACGCGCGTCATCCGTGGCTCGATCGGCAGCTTCGGATGCAGTATGATGGTCGTAATGAGGATGTTCGATTTGATGATCTCATAGACCAGATACGGGACGTACAACCCGAGCCTGAGAAGCTGTTTACCGAGCGTTCGAAGCCGGATCCGATTCGAGAGCGTGACCGTATACAGCGCCCCGGCGACGAGTCCGGCGGTGATCGTACCGGTGATCAATTCATAAAAGAAATCGAAGCTGTCGCCGGTCACGATCACGAAGCCACCGAGCAGTTGATAGAACAGAAACGAGATACCGAAGAGCAGGCCGAACTGGGCGATCCCGCCGGGACGCGTCAGTCTCGATCGACGAACGGGGCGGGAGGCGGGTGCTTCGATCACGTCGAAGCCGCGCACGGCCAGCGCGACCTCCATCGGACGTAACAGCGGAACGTTTCCCCCGGGGCTATACTCGGGATCAACGATGATGCGTTTAATGCCGCGCTCATCGGCGTATCGGGCGAGAATATCGGCGTAATCGTCGGGACTGAAGAGGTACTCCTCGGCACCGATAACCGCCGTATGGATAGTTGGCGCATCGGCTGGGGCGTCTTCTTCGGCCCACACCGAAACCCGATCCAAGAGCGATTGCGTTCGTTCTCTGACGGCGAGTTCGACGTCACCGACGTCGTGCCACGCGACAGGGGAAACGAAGTGCACTTCGGAGATCTCCTCCGCTGCCGCGATCTCCATGGTGTAGGCGACGGTTTGCCGTAGCGTCACCGACTCGCCGACGGGGACGAGCAATGCACCGCCGGGCGGCGGATCGTGTGTGTGGTCAGCCACGGGTGTTCACTACGGTGTCTTTCACGGACCCCTCTCAAAACGATTTATCTTTTCGACGGCGAGAACGACCGACCGTGTCGATTGATCGTGATAAACGAAACCGTGGCGGTGACGAACAATACTCACTCGGCGCATGTTTGTAAGATTTAACACGGTTCGTCTCCGACCGCATCGCATGGCAACATCGGCGTCCGCGTTCGTGCCCGGTCACGTAACCGGGTTTTTCAGTGCCCATCCGAACGACGATCCAACGAAAGCCGGATCGCGGGGAGCGGGCGTCACCGTTTCTGAGGGTGTCACCGTCCGTCTCGAAGCGGGTAACGGACTCGAACTCAACGGCGAACCGGCGGAGATCGAATCGGTTGACCGCGTCCTCGGCGCGTTGCGCGCGACGGCTCGCGTCGTCGTCGAAACCGACCTCCCGTTGGGTGCTGGCTTCGGTGTCTCCGGTGCCGCAGCGCTCGGGACGGCGCTCGTCATCAACGACGTGTTCGACCGAGAGCTCTCGGAGAACGAACTCGTGACGATCGCACACGGCGCGGAAGTGCAGGCGGGGACCGGCCTCGGCGATGTCGTCGCACAGGCTCGCGGTGGCGTCCCGATCAGACTCGAACCCGGCGCGCCGGCACACGGGGCGATGGACGGCATCCCGGCGCGTGGAACCGTCGAGTACGTCAGTTTCGGCGAACTCAACACGGAAGCGATTATTTCCGGCGAAACGACGATGTTAACTGCTGCGGGACAGCGGGCGCTTTCCGCGCTCGTCGAAGAGCCGACCGTAGAGACGCTCATGGAGAACTCACGGCGGTTTGCGCGCGAAGCGGAGCTGTTGACGCCACGAGTTCAAGAGGTGATCGAAGACGTCTCTGCGGCTGGGGGGGAGGCGGCGATGGCGATGCTCGGAGAGACGGTGTTCAGCGTCGGTACCGGACTCTCCGATGCGGGATACGACGCCGAACAGTGTGAGATCTGTCTGACTGGAGCGCACCTCCAGTAGCGTGCTCAGTCCATCGTCGTGCTTTCGACGGCGTATTCGGTCTCCCGAAGCGCGTCCAAGACGCGCTCGGTGTGGGTCGGACCGTTCGTTTCGATCTCGAAGACGAGATCGGCGTCGCCCACCGGGAGATCGGGCCGACTGCGTTCGTGACGGACCGTCCGGATGTTCGCCTGTTCGTCGCCGATGATCGTCGAGATATCGCCCATGTTTCCGGGCTGATCGTCGATTCGAACGGTCAACTCAACGAGTTGGCAGCGATCGACGAGCGCGTGTGTCAGTACCTCTTGTAGAGAGGTGATGTCTATGTTGCCGCCACAGAGGATCGGGACGACGGTCTCGCCGCCGCAGTCGAACTCGTCGGTCAAAAGCGCCGCCGCGGCCGTCGCCCCCGCGCCTTCAACCATCTGTTTTGCACGCTCTAACAGGAGAAGGATAACGGCAGCGACGTCGTCATCACTGACGACGACGATCTCGTCGACGTGTGCCCGAATATGCGAAAACGTGAGTTCGCTCACGCCACCGGTCGCGATCCCGTCGGCGATGGTATCGAGTTCGGATCGTTCGATCGGTCGGCCATTTTCGAGGCTCTCGGCGACGGTCGAGGCACCCTCGGTTTGCACGCCGACGATACGAGTGTCGGGCTTTTTCGCTTTGATCGCGGTCGCGACGCCGGCGATGAGCCCGCCGCCGCCGATCGGAGCGAGAACGGTGTCGACATCGGGGATCTGTTCGAGGATTTCGAGGCCAAGGGTCCCCTGTCCGGCGACGATGTCGGGGTCATCGAACGCGTGGATGAATCGGACGCTGTCGTCGTCCGCGAGCGTCCGGGCGTGCGCCATCGCCTCCGGAAACGCCGTTCCGTGGAGGACGACGTCAGCTCCGTAGTTTCGAGTCGCCTCGATCTTCATCTGCGGGGCGGATTCGGGCATCACGATCGTCGAGTCGATTCCGGCATGGGTGGCCGCTAGTGCGACACCCTGAGCGTGATTGCCCGCACTGGCCGCGATGACCCGCGAAATACCCGCGCCGTTTTCGTTCTCGTCGACGATCCGCGTCATCGCGTTGTGTGCGCCGCGGGTCTTGAACGAGCCCGTGCGCTGGAGGTGCTCCATTTTGAGTTGGACCTCGGCATCGCAATGGTCGCTCAGCGATCGACTGCGTTCGGTCGGCGTCCGTTGGACAGCAGCCGCATCGACCATTCGATCGGCCGCGGCTTCGATCGCCTCGATCGTAACGGGAGGCATACCCCCGATGTCTCCGTGCGTCGATAAAAGTGTACGTGCAAAAGCCGAGTATGACGCGTCGAACGGGACAGCTACCAGTCGGCACTAGAAGTACGTCTCATAGAGGTTCGCCTGTCCGCCGTCGCCGAACCATCGAACGACCACCCGCTGTCCGGATTCGAACCGTTGGTCTTCGAGTTCGATCCGATCGCCCGGACGGATCGTGCCGGAGTTCGTCTCCCAGACCGTTCCATGTACGGTTCGATCGGGGATGATCGGTCGGTCCTCATAGACCAAGACTCTGAGCGAGCCCGATTGCAGCGAGTCGCCACCAGCGTGCTCGACGACGAGTTCGCCGGACGCTGCGTCGCTTTCGATCGCGAAAGACGCGTTGGGTGCGTCTTCGCTGGGGACATCGCTCGTCAACACGAAAAAGCCGAAGACGACGGCCAAGCCCGCGATCAACAGCACCGCGGCCGCCGTGCGATCTCGCATCGCTCACTCCTCGTCGCGGAGGAGACGGTTGACGATTTCGTCGGGATCGAACCGTTCGAGGTCGTCATAACCTTGGCCGGTACCGAGAAAGAGGATCGGCTTGCCCGTGACGTGTGCGATCGAGATCGCCGCGCCGCCTTGGGAATCGGCGTCGGCTTTCGTCAACACCGCGCCGTCGATCTCGGCAGCCACGTTGAACTCCCGTGCCCGGTTCGTCGCGTCCTGACCGGCGACCGCCTCATCGACGAACAGCGTCATGTCGGGGTCGACGACCCGATCGATCTTCTCCAGTTGTGCCATCAGATCGTTCGAGGTGTGGAGTCGACCGGCCGTATCGCCCAACACGACATCGATACCGTTGGCCTCGGCGTACTCGACGGCGTCGTAGATGACGGCCGCCGGATCACCACCCTGTTGGTGAGTGATGATCTTCGTGCCGAGCGCTTCGGCGTGCTCTTCGATCTGTTCGTTTGCGCCCGCACGATAGGTGTCGCCGTTGGCAATCACCGATGAGTAGCCGCGCGCTTCGAGCCACCTCGAGAGCTTCGCGATCGAGGTCGTCTTGCCGACGCCGTTGACGCCGGTAAAGACGATAACGATCGGTTTTTCGCCGGCTTCGATCCGCGCTTCGAAGTCGAACTGGCCGACGCTTATCACCTCACGCAACGCGTCACCGATCGCGCGCTCGATGACCTGCTCGCCGGATTCGACCTGTTTTCGGGTGTCGCCGACGAGCTGTTCTCTGATCCGCTCGGTGATTTCGCGGGCGACGCCCATCTCGACATCGCCGGAGAGCAACTCGAGTTCTAACTGCTCGAGCGGTGCTTCGAGCTCATCTTCGGTGATAATCGTCCGGCCGGTCGCCGCGAGCGCCGCTTTCTTCGCTAGTCCGGGGCCGTCATCAGCCTCGGTATCAACAGCGGAGTCGTCCGACTCGGACGGTGATGATTCGACGGCGTCCGTCGTCTCCGCGGACTCATCGATCGGTTCCGGATCCGCGCTTTCGTCGAGTTCAGTCTCCGTCTCGGCGTCCGCTTCGACATCGCTTTTGAACCGGCCGAGCTTTTCTTTCAGTCCGTCGAACATCGCCCCTACTCGTCGTCCTGTTGTTGCTGCATCTGCTGGAGCTGTTGCATCTGCTGTTGTTGGGCCTGTTGGGCTCGCGCTTCGAGGTCATCCGTCTCGGATTCGATCGTTTGGATCTCCTCTCGAAGTTCGTCGATTCGGTCATCGAGCGCGCCTTTTTTGTGCTCGAGGGAATCGATCGCGCCGTCCGAATCGCGTTCGGCCGCGTAGCCGCCACCCAGCGTGACGACGACCTCTTCGATGTCTTGAATCTCCGCGCGGACGTACGCGTCGCCGCCGACCGGCACCTGCACCGTCGAGCCGGTTCCGAGCGTCTCGATCGCTTCGATCGCTTCGTCGATCTCGCTTTGTTCGTCGCGGATGTTCTGGATCTCGGCGTTGATCGCCTGTTTCTCTTGCTCTAAGAGCTGCAGCTGCTCTTGGATCTGCTGCATCGCGCCGCCGCCACCACCGAGGCTCATGTATCGTCCACCCCGTCGATGTCGATCTGGGTCCGCTTGAAACCGTGTTGTGAGCCGAGGTTCGAGTACACGTGTTCGACCGCCACGTCGGCGTTTGGTGCCTCGATTGTCTTTTCGAACGCCTGTTCGCCGTACCGGGCGGGAAACCGACCCCGGACTGTAAACGTGCTCATGGGAGATAATAGGTCGCGCGAGTCGGAAGTATCTTCCTAAAGGGAACTCCGAGAGAACCGTTTCATCCTCACCTACGGCAACCGTCGAGCGATAGATTCACCGGCCAACGGGGCGGTCAGCACGCCCCACACGACGACGAACATGCCGAGAAAGCTGAGATACGGTGCCGGCTCGAGGGCGTAAACCGCGGCAAAGAGCCCGCCGAACGCGATGCCGACGATCGCCGCAAGGGCGCTTCCGGATCGGGTCGTCGCTTCGTGAACAACCGATCCACCGATGATCCCCCACGCCATCCGTGCGCCGAGGGTACCGCCGAGTGCGAGCATCGTGTCCGTGTTATAGCTGGCTGCAGCGCCAACGAGCGCCACGAGGAGCGCGAAAAACATCACCCGACCCGGATTCACCCCGCGACCGCCGAACCGATAGGCGATCGCGAGAAACGCTCCGCCGACAGCCACGCCGGCGACGATATCGACGAGATAGTGCACGCCCAAGACGATCCGCGAAAGCGGGATCAAGACGCACAGTATTGCCCCGATCGCGTATCCGCGCCGCGTCCCAACGAGGAGTGCGAGCCCGCCGTAGACGACGATCGCGGCGACAGCGTGCCCGCTCGGAAACCCGAATCCGTCAGCGGCGGCGATCTGTGCATAGAGCGGGATAAGCAGTTCGGGGACGAGCGCCGCACCGGCCGGCTCGGCTGCACTCGGAGGGCGAGGGAGGGTGAAGAACGCTTTCAGTGTCGTCGTGACAGCGATCCCGCCGAGGGCAAGTGCGATCGCGAACGCGGCGTTCCGACGCGAAAGCGAGAGCGGACCGGGAAACACCGAACCGAACCAATAGAGCGCGCCGAGAAGCACGAAGACGAACCACACGTCGCCGAGGGCCGTCACGAGCGCCGCGAGGAGCGCAACCGAGTCGGGGAGCCCGGAAACGAACTCGGTCTCGCCGATACCGCGGCTCATCGGCTCTCAAAGCGGTCGTTTAATCGACCCGGAAGCCCGGCCGCGGTGATCGTCGTGCCGACGATCAACATCAGTGCATAGAGACCGAGCGTCGATAGCCAGATGACGAGCATCGCGAGAATGGCCCATCCGCCCGGGAGGAAATAAAACGCACCGAGGGTCATCGCGGTGCCGTAGAGCAACACCAGATACGGCCCCCAACCGCTCGCTTTCCCGCGGCGAAGCCGCGCCCGGACGTACCGCTTGAGATCTCGCTCGATCTCCTCGCGATGGACCGTTCGTTCGTCAATTCGGTCCTCGAACCGATCGAGTTCGTCG
>SKKJ01000235.1 GCA_007121575.1 Natronomonas sp. | reverse complement strand
TCGCGTTGTGACCCGCCCGTCTCGCCGATCGGAAACAGCGTGTGCACGGCCGGCGAGAGATCGCGTTTTTCGGACTTTTCGGGTCGTCCCATCCGACACCCGATCCGGGTCGGCGCACGCTCCCGTACTTCGAACGGGGCGACTTCGTTGACGGCTTTCACGGCATTTTTGCCGTCATCCCAGCGCCGTGCTTCATCCGAAAGCTCCGTCCACGTTCTCTCGAGTTCGTCTGTGAGCCCGAGCGACCGAACCAGCGGAACCGCATCTGGGATCGTTAGCGTCTCTTCACCCTGGGTGTGCTCGACCAAGAGTACCTCCAGCGCTTCTCGAACCGGCTCGGTGTTCGAGATGACGAGCGTCCGCTCACCGTCCCCGTTCAGTGAGACTGTCGTCGCTTTCTGGTCGTTCTCACCATCCGTGGTTTCGGCCATCTCTCTGTGGTCAAGTTCGCTTGCGCCGTCCGCTTCGGCCCAACCGCCCGCACTCGCCGCCTCGACGACCGCTTCGAACCGTTCGACATCGAGGTCGTGCCACAGATACGTATACTCGGGGTGTAACGGCGCGTCGAAGGTATCGACCCACTGCAGTGCTTGTGCAGCCGTTGGATGTTCGAGATCGATTCGCGGATTGTCTTCGAGCGCTTGAATGTCGGCTCCGGCGGCCGCCATATCTTCGCGCCACCACTCGATCGTGTAACTCGCCGGCGCGAGCGGATGGTTGTTCTCAACGAATTCCCCGAAGTTAACGAGATACTCGCCGGCATCGAGGATTTTCACGTCCCCGTTTCGGACCGTTAACGCTTCCTCGGGATCGTCGATTCGGCGGACATCACCGTTCGCGAGCTTCACCGTCGGGCCTTCGATCGTATCGACCGGGATCACTCCGGCCGCTTTCCCGGGGCGTTCGGTTTTGATCTGCGTACCGGCCGCGAGAAAGTCGTCAACGAGATGCATCGTCGCCGGGTGGACGCCGGCGGTCGCAAAGCCGTGGTTGCGCGCCCGCCCGTATCGAAGCCGGAACCCGCCCGCTTCCGATGGGTGACCGAACACCGGCCGCCCGGCGATCAGGTCCCTAAGGAACTTCGTCTGTGGTTCCGGTCGGAGCGGACCCACCGATTCCTCCTCGTCGTGATCGGCTCCGCCGTTCGCGCTCTCTCCGTCATCGGATCCTGTATCGGTCGCTTCTTCCGTCTCCGGTTTACCGTCCGTACTCGACTCATCCCCCTCCGTTTCGTCTCCACCTTTTGATTTCTTATACGTTCCGTCGATGAGATCTTGGAGCCACGGCCAATCGATCTCCTCAAGTTGGGAGGTGTATCGCTGAATCTTCGGCGCTTTCTGGGCGATTCCTTCACCCAACACGAGACACATTCCCCCCCGGGCGTTGTTGGTGTCGACGCGCTCGAGATCTCGAAACCCCGAGACTTCCTCATCACCCGTCGGCTCGCCATCGAGCATGATCGGCAGGTGTTTGGCGATGAATTTCGCCTCGTCGTCTTTCGGGGCGTACTGCAGCCCCGTCTCGTTGTCGTAAAGCGAGAGCTCCTCGGCGTAGCGTTCGATCTCTTCGTCTCGGGGTGCGTACTTTTCGATGCCGATGAGCGCCCGAGTGTAATCGGCGACGAGCACCGAAAGCGCCTGCGCGGTTCCGCCGGCCGATCTGATCGGGCCCGCGTAGTAGATGTTGATAAACTCCGTGCCGTCGTCGTTCTGTAAAATTTCGACCCTGTCGATACCCTCGATCGGCGCGGCGACGACCCCCTCGGTCAAAAGCGCCACGGCCGTTCGGACGGCCCCTTCGACCTTTCCCGCGCGGGTGTCGTAATCGCCGACGGATCCGTCGGCGAAATCGGCGGCGAGCTCGAGCGCCGCCTCCTCGCGCGAGATGTCCGGGTCGGCCTCCATCTCTCGGACTCGTTCGGCGACCCCTTCGATTCCGAGGATGTTCTCGACGCGGTCGGCCATGTCTTTCGCGATGGGTATCTCCACGTCGGCCGTCGGATCGCCACCGCGTTTACGGGCGGCGCGAGCGACACTGAGAGCGTCCTCGAGGCCGGCTTCCAACGTCTCGAAATACTGTTTGTCGTCGGGATGCATCTACTGTAGACAGCGTCCGATCTCGATTACGCCCGCCCGCTCCTGCCCGAATCGGACCACGTTCCCGGCATCGGTTTCGATACGCTGATAATCCATACTCCGGGTAACACCCCCGGGATGCAAAAGATGTTCGCCTCTCGGCACCGCCGGCCGATCGAAGCAATCCGGGCCGATAATCGTCTATCGCCAGTCGTTTACGATGACTGTCGTGTCTGTCGACATCGACACATACGCGTCGTCGCTACACATCTCTGCGATGATGAGCTGCTCCCCCTCACCACTGTCGTCAACCGAGGCCATAACCTCACACTCTGAGACCGGCATGGTGGTAGCCTGATCCTGCGCCATATGTGCTACTAGTTGACACTGAGTATATAATGATGACGATGTTATTCGGTGTCATACCTCTTGGGTATGTTTATATACTCTCGTCCCGACAGATCCGGGCGCTTCATCGCTTTTCGAAGGATCTCACCACGGATCACCAGCCGGAACGGTTGGCTTTATCGCTCTCCGGTCCGACGACAGTCGCGTGCGACTCGTTCAGGTCACGATCCCGACCGGAAAACGCCAGACAGTGTTGAAACTGCTCGATGAGGAGGGCATCGATTACGTCGTCACAGACGAGACCAGCGGTCGAAAATACACTGCTGTCGCGTACTTTCCGCTCCCAACTAACGCGGTCGAACCGGTGTTAGAGAAACTCCGAGAGGTCGGACTCGAACGAGAAGCGTACACGGTCGTCGTCAGCGCTGAAACGGTCGCATCCGAGCATTTCGAGCAACTCAAAGCCGAATACGCCGAAAAAGAAGAGAGCGAAGAGCGGATCGCGAGACAGGAACTCGAAGCCCGAGCCGATGAACTCGCGTCGTCTTTGCCGACGTACGTCGTCATGACGGTCGTTTCGGCGGTTATCGCAACGGCCGGACTGCTTCTCGACTCGCCGGCGACGGTCGTCGGATCGATGGTCATCGCGCCGCTTATCGGTCCCGCGATGGCCGCCGCCGTCGGAAGCGTCGTCGACGACAGCGATCTCTTTCGACGTGGAATCAGTCTTCAAATCCTCGGTGTGCTTCTCGCGATCGCCTCGGCGACGATTTTCGCTGCGTTCGTTCAGATAACGAACCTCGTCCCGCCGGGATTGGATCCCCTGTCCCTCTCGGAAGTCGAAGAGCGGCTCTCTCCGAGCGTGCTCTCGCTCGCGGTCGCGTTGGGTGCCGGCGTCGCGGGGGCAGTCAGCCTGATGACTGGTGTTTCGGCCGCCCTCGTCGGAGTGATGATCGCTGTTGCGTTGATTCCACCGGCGGCGACGGTCGGCATCGGAATCGCATTCGGCGATCCGGCACTCGCGGTCGGTTCGGTCGTCCTCGTCGCCGTCAACGTCCTTTCGATCAACCTCGCTGCGCTCGTCGTGTTGTGGTACGCCGGCTACCGTCCTGAGCAGTTCTTTCGCCACGACCGTGCGAAGATGGCGACGATCAAACGTGTCGCCGTTCTCGTCGGCGCGATCGCGTTGCTTTCGCTGTTTTTGGGCGGCGTCACGTACGATTCATACCAAACCGCCCAGACCGAACAGGACATTCGAAGCGCTGTGGCTACCGAGCTCGAAGACCCTGCGTACTCTGGCTACGAACTCCTCGAGGTGGACGTGACGACCGAAACTGAGTATCTCCTCTTTCACCGCCCCACGTCAATCGCCGTCACGATCGGAGTGCCGCCCGATGCACCGCGTCCGGGTCTTGCAGCAGAGATCGAGACCCGCCTCAGCGCCGAGTACGGAATCGCCGCGGACGTACAGGTGTTATACGTCGAAGTCGAACGCAGCCGTTGAGATTCACCCACGGCTGCATCTGTGGGCTCTCTCCTCGATTTTCTGTAGAACGGCTGTTTGACCGACAGCTGAGCGCGCCGCCATCCCGATCATCGATTACTCAAACGGCCATTTGAGTTTTCGCTGTTTATACGCTCTCCCCGGTCGTCCCGATGCATATGCAACGAGAACGAATCGCCGTCTTGATCATCATCACTTCGCTGGTCGCGATGGCGCTCGTCGGGGTCGCCGTCGTTTCACCGATCGGTGCCGATTCACCGGCTGATAGCGCGGATCGAACTATTAGCGTTAACGCCGTCGGTTCGGCGGACGCACCGCCGGATCGGGCGACGATCCGGGTCGCGGCGACCGCGACCGGCGACGATCCCGCGACGGTTCGCGATGAACTCGCCACCGATGCGGACGCGCTCCGAGAGGCGCTCGAATCGATCGGACTGACCGACGAAGACTACGAAACAGCCAGTTATCGAATCGCCGAAGAGCGACGGGCCTCCGAAACCGAGCGAGACGAACCGAGATACCGAGGCGTCCACGCCTTTGAAATAACGCTCGACGATCCCGATCGCATCGGCGAAGTCATCGATGCGGCGGCGGACAGTAACGCCGAAGTCGGCAGCATCGAGTTCACGGTTTCGGACGCCCTCCGCGAAGAGCTTCGAAGTGATGCGATCGAAGCGGCGATGAACGACGCCCGAACACAGGCGGATACCATCGCGACTGCCGGCGAGCTCTCCGTGACCGGTGTCCAACACGTCGATGCGACCCAGCGGCAGTTCAGAGCCGTGAGCTATGCG
>SKKJ01000189.1 GCA_007121575.1 Natronomonas sp. | reverse complement strand
GTGATAAATTACCGAGGGCTCACAGACTAATCAAACTCGAGCCGTAATGGTCGTTCTACGTCAGATGAAATATCCTATCAGACGAAGGCGAGGTCCTGTTCGGCCTCCAAGAGTTCGTGATATCGGTTCCGAATCGTGACCTCGGAGATATCTGCGACTTCGGAGACGGCCGCTTGCGTCGTCTTTTCGTTCGTCAACAGCGATGCGGCGTACACTGCGGCGGCGGCGAGTCCGACCGGTGATTTCCCGGAGTGAACGCCCTGTTCTTTGGCGTTTCCGAGCAGTTTGCGAGCCCGGTTTTCGGCCTCCTCGGAGAGGCCGAGCTCGCTCGCGAACCGCGGGACGTAGCTTTCGGGGTCGGCGGGTGCGACTTCGAGCCCGAGCTCGCGGACGACGTAGCGGTACGTGCGGGCGATCTCGCTTTTCTCGACGCGGGAGACGCCCGCGACCTCATCGAGACTACGCGGGACGCCGGCCTGTCTCGCTGCCGCGTAGACCGATGCCGTCGAGACGCCCTCGATGGACCGTCCGGGAAGGAGGTTCTCATCGAGCGCGCGTCGGTAGATCACGCTGGCGGTTTCGCGAACGTTTTCGGGCAGTCCGAGCGCCGATGACATCCGGTCGATTTCGCCCAGCGCTTGCTTGAGGTTTCGCTCTTTCGAATCGCGGGTGCGGAACCGCTCGTTCCATTTGCGCAGCCGTTGCATCTTCTGGCGCTGTCGCGAATCGAGCGAGTTCCCGTAGGCGTCTTGATCGCGCCAGTCGATGTTGGTCGACAGCCCTTTGTCGTGCATCATGTTGGTCGTTGGTGCACCGACGCGGGATTTTTGGTCTTTCTCGGCGCTATCGAAGGCACGCCATTCCGGCCCTCGGTCGATCGCGTCCTCTTCGACGACGAGGCCACAGTCGATACAGACCGCCTCTCCGTGCTCGGAGTCGGCGGCAACTTTACCGCCACACTCTGGACAGCCTGTTGTCTCATCTCGTTCGTTCTCTGCTTCGGTCTCGGTCGATCGCGTCCGTGTATTGGTGTGTTCGCTCATGCTACGTGGCGGGGGCTGCCAGGTGGGAAGTATCCCAAAAAGGCCCGGTCAGTTGTCGTATATAAAACACGGGCGAAAGGTATTTAAACACTTTGGTGTTTTTGTCCGATTCACGTTCCGCATATCCGGCGTATGCTGTCCGGTTACGTTGTCTTTGAGTGCGTTTCCACTCACAGCTTAACTTAAAACCGACGCCGAGAGGTCCGCTTCACTCTAGCTTTTGCGGGGGTGTTCCGTTCGATATCGTTGACGGGTACACTCGGACAAAACGGATTTGTTCAGCGGTCACAAACCGTTCGTCAATGAATGAGGTGTTGATATTCGGCGTTGGCGTCGCGCTCGTTATTTTACTCGCTCTCGGATGGCTGTTTCGCCGCCGTAGAACCGCTCGTCCGGACACGGGTGCACAACGGGCGCGAGATCGAGCCCACAGACGGGCACAAAAACGTCCACCCGAGGAAGCCGCGAAGAAAGGTGAGACGTACGACCTCGTGGTTAAAGAGACGCAGTATGACCGCGTGCCACCCGAAGTCCGTGGAACGATAAACGGACTTCAGACGTTCGTTCGAGAGATACCCGATCCGAACGGAACGCGCGCGCTGGATGTCGGCGATACGATTCGCGTACAGGTCACCGATTACGGGACGAAACGAACGACGGCACAGGCGCGATTTCTCGAACGAAACTGAGACGATCCATGAGCGCCGCCGAGACACCGTGTGCTCTTTTAGGCTTCCCGACCGGTACCCCGTATGGCAATTCCGTTCGATAGTTTCACCCTCGCCGCATCGACCGCGACGCTAGCCGAAGAGCCCGCCGCTCGGGCGAACGCCGATTGCGTGGAATTTCGGATGGACTTAGCGGCAGATCCACTCGACGCGCTCGAAGCCTATGGTGGCGAACTGCCGCTTCTCGTGACGAACCGTGCCGAATGGGAGGGTGGGAAAGCGGGAGATGATGGCAGATTTGAGACGCTCGATCTGGCCATTGAACACGACGCCGTCGGTGCGGTCGATCTCGAACTCGCATCGTTGGACGGCGAACGGGGCAGCGAAGAAACAGAGCGGGCACGGCGACTCGCCGAGCGAGCGAGTGAAATGAACGTCTCCGTCGTCGTCTCCGCACACGATTTCGAGCGGACACCGACGAAATCCGACTTAGTAGCGACACTCCGTCGGGCGAGCGAATACGGCGATGTCGCCAAATTCGCCGTGACGGCACTCGATCGAGGCGATGCGTTATCTCTCCTCTCCGCAACGTACGAACTGACCGAGGAGGGGCACTCAGTCGCGACGATGGCGATGGGAGAAGCCGGAAGCCACACCCGTGCGGTCGCCCCCGTCTACGGCTCGAAAATCGGATACGCACCGATCGATCCGACAAAAGCGACCGCCCCCGGTCAGTACGATCTCGAAACGCTCCGACGGCTCGTCACCGAACTCGTTACTTCTCGATGATCGACTCTTCGACGGCCTCGCCGAAGTGTCGCGCGACGTCTTCGTAGTAGACGAGCAGCTCATCGCCGGCTTCGAGATCGGTGACGGCTTTCCGTCCCGTCTCGGTCGCGACTTTAATGGTCTCGGCGTTTTGCAGCAGCGTTTCGATCCGATCGCCGTTTTCGAGTTCGGCTTCGACGCGGAACATCGGCCGCTTTTCGATCTTCGCCCGCCCGACGATCGCTTCGCGGGTGTTCCCGTCGGTATCGACGACCTGAACCTCGTCACCGGATTTCAACTCGGCGAGATACTTCGTCCCACCGTCGGGCGTGCGGACGTACGCGTGAACGGCCCCCGCGTTGACGCGGAACGGCCGGGAAGCGACGTACGGCGAATCAGCCGTCTCCGCGTGAACGAAAAAGAGTCCGCGACTCATCGAACCGACCAACATTCCTTCATCGTGCTCGAGCATCGAGGCGGTGTCGACACAGACCCGATCTGCCGAGCCGGCTTCTTCGACCGCGGTGACGGTCGCATAATCCAGATCTAGTTGCTCACGCTCCGTGGCGTCTCTCACCTCGACGGTTGCGCGGATTTCGTCTGGTTCGTCGGTGTCCAAAAGGACCGCATCGGAACCAATCTCGAGCGTTTCGAACGCGGTTTGCGCCTCCGCCGCGGATCGAACGCCCGCGACGAGATCAGTCTCCTCGCCGATGCGAGCAATGAGGTTTTCGAGCGGGATAATCTGCCAGTCGTCGCCGATGATGATCGTATATTCCGCGTCTTCTGCGGCCGCTTCGGCGAACGCCTCGTACTCCGCATCGAGGATTCGAACGTACGCGCCACCGGGCGCGTCGCTCCGGCGAAGCGTCGTCAAATCCGCAGAGCCGGACAGATCGGACGGGAGATCAACTGTCCCGTCGCCCTCACCGTGTTTTCCGACGACGACCGCGTCTGGCTCTCCGCTTTCGTTCGGCTCTGCGTCCATCACGTGGACATCGTCTCCCGCAAACGCGGCAACGTTGACGTGACCGAGTTCGCGGACCCGATCGACATCGCGTTGATCGACTAACACCCAATCGACCCCGGCTTCCAACCCAGCGGTAATCCGCCGCTTTCTCGCGTCCCAGTCACCGACTTCGTCGTCGGCTTTCAGCCACACAGAACGTGTCATACGTTTCCGGTAGCGGGGGCGGCTATTGAACGTGGCGGGAGCGATTCATCCTCCGCTGTCTTTCGACGCAACGCTGATATGCTCACTACCGACGTTTAAGCTGCGTATAATCGGTCCAATTCAGCGCCTACCCGCCCTTACGTCGTTCATAAGTAACTGTCTCGTCCCCCGAATTGACGATCAATGCACACTGTTCTCGATCGCTGTGTAAGCGGGGTCAAGAGGTTCGCTGTTCGGCGTTTCGATGAATTCGTTTCGGCGATCGTTGAAACCGACGAAACGATCGCCGCAGTCGTTGGTCCCGAGCCCCTCGCTAACGCTGTTCGATCATCCCCGACATTCAATCCCCAACCAGATATTCAATGAATCGGTCGCAGATCGTACCGCTCGGGCTTACACTGTTGTGTATCACCTCTATCGGTCTCGTCGGAACCACGTTAGACTCCTCTTTGACGACCGATCCAGCCGACGAGATCGATCTGAACTACGATCGACTGCCGATCGGAACGAGCGATGCGGCCGCCATCCAAGAGGAGATGGATAACAGACAGGACGGTGATCCGGTAACGAATCCACAACTCGAAGAGGCAGAGGGAACCGGAACACAGATCTCCACGCCGACCCTCCTCGAGCGGTTGCTAGCGTTACTTGAAGCGGTCCTTCGGCTACTTCTCCCGCTTGCCGCCGTACTCGCGGTGGTCGTTTCGGCGTACTACTACCGTGACCGGATTCTGGCGCTACTTCGAACGGCGCTTTCGACCGGTACTGACCGAGTCGAGTCAAGGGCGAACGCGAACGTTTGGCCGGGTGTGGCGCCGTCGAACGCGGTCGATCAGGCGTGGCTGTGGATGGTCCAGCGTGCCCGTCCCGAACGTCCGGCGACGAAGACGCCCACAGAGTGTGCGAGAATCGCTCGCGAAGCCGGAATGGATCCCTCGGCAGTCGAGGCGATCACCGATGCCTTCGAACGCGTCCATTACGGTGGTGTTCCCGTCGAACGTGAAACCGCTCGCGCGCAAGCGGCACTCGAACAGTTACGAAGCGATTCGCGACGGCAACCCAGTGATG
>SKKJ01000115.1 GCA_007121575.1 Natronomonas sp. | reverse complement strand
TCGCCGTGACGGCGCGGGATGGCCAACTCGCAGAGACGGTGCGAGAGATCCTCGATCATCCGCGCACCCGGGTCGAAACGACCGTTGAACGGACGATCCTCGAAACGATCGGTGGCGGCTGTGTCGCACCGATCGGGATCTATGCGATTACGCGGGGAGAACACGTTCACACGAAGGTTCGAGTGCTCTCCCAAGACGGGAGCGAAGAGATCACAGCGACGCGAGATCTGAAAATCGAAAACCATCCGGAGGCCGCGAAAGCGTTTGGGGAGGATCTCGCCGAGAGGGGCGCGACGGACCTCATAGAGCGGGCACGGAAGGAGCTATGACGGGGAAGGTGTATCTCGTTGGCAGCGGCCCGGGCGACCCGGAGTTATTGACGCTGAAGGCGAAGCGGCTCCTCGAGAACGCGGACGTCGTGCTCCACGACAAACTTCCGGGACCGGAACTCCTCGCCTCGATCCCGGCCGAAAAGCGCGAAGACGTCGGCAAGCGTGCCGGTGGAGAGTGGACCCCACAAGAGTATACGAACCGGCGATTGGTCGAACTCGCAGAGGCGGGAAGGACCGTCGTCCGGCTCAAGGGAGGCGATCCGTTCGTGTTCGGACGAGGCGGCGAGGAGGCAGAGCACCTCGCCGACCACGGGATCGAATTCGAGTACGTTCCGGGGATCACCAGCGCGATTGCCGGACCGGGTGTCGCGGGAATTCCCGTCACGCACCGAGATCACGCGTCCTCGGTCTCGTTCGTGACCGGACACGAAGATCCCACGAAAGACGAGTCGGCCATCGATTGGAATGCGCTCGCAAAGACCGGCGGGACCCTCGTCGTGTTGATGGGTGTCGGGAAGTTGCCGATGTACACCGACGAGTTGTTATCCGCAGGGATGAGCCCTGAAACGCCGGTCGCATTAATCGAACGGGCGACGTGGCCCGACCAGCGACTCGCACTCGGTACGCTCGCGTCGATCGTCGACGTGCGCGATGCGGAGGGAATCGAACCGCCCGCGATCACCGTTATCGGGGAGGTTGCGGGGACGCGAAAGCGAATTGCAGCGTTCTTGCGGAATGGTACACAGAGCAAAGCAACAGAGGAATAAACCATATGGAACTATATCAAATCGATCGGCGCGAGGAAATCAAATGAGCCGAACGGTCGCGTTCTTTCGCCCGGACGACGAACGAGCGAGCGATGCGAGAACAGTCCTTCACGAACTCGGTGTAGAACCGCTTTCAGATCCGATGTTAGCCGTCCGACCGACGGGGAAAACGCCTAGAGCGGAGGCGGAATACACGATCTTGACGAGCAAAACCGGCGCTGAGATCGTGTCCGAGTCGACGTTCGAACCTCACGGTAAGCTCGTTGCGATCGGAGCACCGACAGCAACAGCGCTCGAACGGGTGGGATACACCGTCGATCGGATCCCCTCAGAGTTCACCTCGGCGGGGCTCGTTGCCGAACTCGCTGAAGACGTTCCGGGGACACGGGTCGAAGTCGCGCGTTCGGATCACGGTTCCAGCGTCCTTACGGACGGACTCAACGAAGCCGGAGCGTACGTCCACGAAACGATCCTGTATCGGTTAGTTCGTCCCGAAAGCGCGGGGCGATCTACCGTGGCTGCAGCGGAGGGCGAACTCGCGGGTGCGTGTTTCACGTCCTCGCTGACCGTGGAACATTTTCTCGCAGCGGCTGAAGATCGTGGCGTGAAAGACGAGGCGGTTGCCGGGCTAAACGGGGCAGTCGTCGGCGCGATCGGTGCCCCGACCGAGGCGACCGCCGAAGCGTACGGAATCGATGTCGACGTCGTGCCGAAGAACGCGGAGTTCGAGGCGTTAGCGAGAGCGGTCGTCGATCAGCTATAACAGACGAGAGGTACCGGACGACCGAGAGAGGAGGGCTTTTGCCGGCGGGGATCGGAGATGGCGTATGGACGCGCCGCTTTGGACGGACACTCACGCTCCGGACAGATCCGAGCTCCCGCAGCCGGAGGTCAGGGATCAACTCGGACGTGCCGTCGAAGAGCCGATGAACCTCGTCGTCTTCGGTCCTCGTGGGGTTGGGAAAACGGCCGCAGTCGGTGCACTGGCTGCGGAAACACACGCCGATCCCGAAAACGACTTCGTCACGATAAACGTCGCGGACTTCTTCGGCCGAACGAAAAAAGAGATCAGGAACGACGAGCGCTTCGCGGGTTTCCTGCAGGGTCGTTCGAACCTCTCGAAGCGCGATATGATCAGCCACGTGCTAAAAGAACAAGCGTCGTATCAGCCGGTTTCCGGAGATTTCCGGACGGTTTTACTCGATAACGCCGAAGCGATCAGAGAGGATTTCCAACAGGCACTGCGCCGAGTGATGGAAAAGCACTACGAAGCGACTCGGTTCATTATTGCGACGCGTCAGCCCTCGAAGCTCATCGCACCGATCGAATCGCGGTGCTTCCCCGTTCCGATGCGAGCACCGACCCACGAGGAGACGGTTACCGTTCTCGAACGAATCGTCGAGCGAGAAGGCGTCGAATACGACAGCGACGGTCTCGAGTACGTTGCCGGCTATGGGGATGGAAACCTCCGACAAGCGATTCTGGGCGCACAGACCGCCGCCGAAAAAGAAGGATCGGTCACGATGCAATCGGCCTACGAGGCGCTGGGTGGAATCGGCATGCGCGACGCGCTCGAGGAGATCCTGATCGACGCCAACGAGGGCTCTTTCGAGGACGCTCGTAAAGGCCTCGACAACCTGATATACACGGAGGGATACGACGGCGACGAGATACTTCGCGAACTGCTCGTGGCCGCACGGGCACGATACGGCGGCGATGAACTCGCTCAGGTCCACGAACTCGCTGGCGAGATCGAGTTCGAGATGACTCACGGGACGACGGATCGCGTTCACATCGGTCGGCTGCTCGCGGAACTCGGACGATGACGAATTTCGGTCGGATCGCACCCGGCGAGCCGGTGTTCGGTGTTTGCCGACCGGGGCACTTGGGCGCGGATTTAGAAACCTGGACGGAGATCCTCGAGTCGGCCGGCGTTCGGTCGGTCGTTTGTCTGCTCTCCGAGCCCGAAGCGCGACGGTATCGGCTTCCCGACGCCTACGCGGACCGGTTCGAGACGACACACGCCCCCATTCGGGACCGACACCTTCCGAGCGCAAGGGTTCTCGAGACGGCGCTCGGCGCGATTCGAGATGCGGAAACGCATGAAAGCGGATGTGTCCTCCACTGCAACGCCGGGCTCGGACGGACGGGAATCGTTTCGGCCGCGTGGTTAACCCGAGAGCGCGGCTACGAACCGCACGTGGCGATCGAGACGGTCGAAAACGCCGGGCGTTCTCCGCGGGAAGCCGTGCGGTGTGGCAACGCGACGATGGCCGAGCTCTTGGAGTTGCTCGAAGCGTAGCAATCGGATGGGTTATTCCAGCACGTGAACGTACCGAACCAGCGACGCGTGAACGCGGCGGTCGAACCGTTCGGTGACGCGCCAACCCGCCGCTTCTGCCGGCTCGGCCCACGGCTGATCGCCGACGAGAACGGCTCTCGGCGCGACACGACGGGCTTCACGGAGCGCATCGGAAACGAGCCGTTCGAGCGAGTCACCTTCGATCTTTGATTGGCGACCGTAGGGGGCATCGAAGACGACGCCGTCGAAGCTGTCAGTGACGAACGGGAGCTGGGTCGCATCGCCACGGACGACCGATCCGTCATCGAGATACTCCCGAAGGTTCACCCGCGTCCCGCGAACCATCTTCGCTTGGGCGTCGACGCCGACGACGGTCGCGCCGGCGAGCCCGGCTTCGACGAGGATGCCACCGGTGCCGCACATCGGATCGAGTATGCTCGCGTTCGGCCCGGCACCGGCGATGTTCGCGAGCGCGCGGGCGTCCACCGGGGCCATGCTTCCGGGCTGAAAGAACGGCTTTTTGGTCGGTTCGCGGGCCGTGAAGTCGCGGACCGTCTCACATTCGACCCAGCCGAGCGCGGCGAGGTCGTCAGCAAACAGCGCGAGGAGGGTGTGGTCGGGATCGTCGAGGTCGACATCGAATCCCCGAGTTACGAGGATACTACCGAGACGGCGTTCAGCTGATTGCGTATCGATATCCGAGAGTCCGCGGACGTTACGGGCGCGAACGGCGACGGTTCCGGTTCGATCGATCCCGGCCGCGGTCACCACCGCGGCCGCGGCATCGAGATCCGGCTCGCAGGTGCCGATGAGCCGACAGACACGACGCGTATACGCGAGCGTCTCGGGGCGTTCGATGCCACGAGCGGTCGCCATCCCTGCGGCGATCGGATCGACCGCCGAGGCGCGGCTTTCGGCTTCGCGAACCGCGAACGCGTCATCATCACCGGCGAACTCCAGCAGGTACACGGCCGGAGATGGCCGACCACGGAAAATAAACGATCCGATCGACTCGGTGATGATCTCACGCGGCGACGACCGACCAGAAACGACCACCTACATTTATAAACCTTAAATACGTGTTTTAAGTCGAGTTATGCAGGACCCAAAGGAGACTATCAATATCGAGAACGTCGTCGCCTCGACGGGCATCGGCCAAGAACTCGATCTGCAGAGCGTTGCGATGGATCTGGAAGGGGCGGACTACGACCCAGAGCAGTTCCCCGGCCTCGTCTATCGGACCCAGGAGCCGAAATCGGCGGCGCTCATCTTCCGCTCCGGGAAGATCGTCTGCACCGGCGCGAAGTCGACCTCTGACGTTC
>SKKJ01000127.1 GCA_007121575.1 Natronomonas sp. | reverse complement strand
GACGATCGGCGGTACAGCAGTCCGTATCGATCAGGTGTGTTTCGAATCGCTGCCGATGATATCTGCGTCGTACAATTCATTGAGTTCGTCCCGATCGTATCCGTGTTCCAAAAGTATCTCGTCCGTGTGTTCACCGAGGACGGGCGCGTGTCGGTCGAATCCGGATGCAGAACGCTCGAACTGTATCGGATGGTTCACGACCGGGTAGGTGCCGATTTTCGAGTGATCGAGATCGGTGATCGTGCCCCGGGCCTCAGTCTGCGGGCACTCGAGCGCCTCGTCGACGTGTAGAACCGGCCCAAACGGCAAACTATACTCCTCGGTCAGTATCTCGAGCCACTCGTCTACGGGACGCTGAGTGAACGTGTCTTCGAGTTCCGATTCGAGCGCGTCGACGTTTCGAACTCGGTCTTCGAGCGTCGTGAATCGTTCATCCGCCAGTAGATCGAGACGGTCGATCGCTTCGCACAACTGGTTCCAAAGTTTCTCGTTGGGAACGCCGCCCGCGAGATAGCCGTCAGCCGCTTCGAAGACCTGATACGGCGCGACGACCGGATCTTTCGTTCCCATCCGTTCCGGTCGTTCTCCTTCGAAGGCTTTGGCAGCCTGTTTCGTGAGCCATGTCAACGCCGCATCGAACATCGCCAACTCGAAATAATCCCCTTCCCCGGTCCGTTCGCGTTTGAACAGGCCGTTCATGATTCCAAACGCAGCCCAAGACGCAGTGATGAGATCCGTTTGAGGAAGGCCGACCTTCATCGGACGGCTATCCGGGTCACCCGTGACGTCCATGATTCCGGACAGAGCTTGCATTATGATGTCAAACCCGGGTCGATCCGACCACGGCCCCGAATCCCCGAATCCCGATATCGAACAGTAGATGATGGATTCGTTCCTTCTTTTGATGTCTTCGTACCCAATCCCCAGTTTCTCTGCGACGCCCGGTCGGTAGTTTTCGACGAACACGTCCGCGTCGCTACAGAGATCGTATAGAATCTCCAAACCCCGTTCATCCTGAAGGTCGAGCTCGATACTTCGTTTGCCGTAGTTGAGGCTCATGAAGTATCCCGATTCACCGTCGACGAAAGGCGGCCCAGCATCGCGACTCGGATCTCCTCCCCCCGGGCGTTCGACTTTCAGAACATCTGCTCCCTGACTGGCGAGCATTTCTGTTGCGAACGCTCCCGTTACGTAGATGGAGAGATCGACGACGGTGATTCCGTCCAGTGGTTTCATCATCTGTTATCCCGATGAGCTTCGCACCGATGATCGCGTATCGCTCGCATCGATAATAAAATACTAGATGGGTCCGGTACAGAATTCTCGTCGGACCGTTTCGTTACTGGAGAATCCACCATATAACTCGAAGGGCACTCTCGGCGTAGTCTTTTATCACCCCTCACAGCATCATAGGGGCAAATGGCTCGATATAACGCTCCGGAAACCATCGAGTGGGATCACGAAACCGACGTCCTCGTTATCGGGTTCGGAGGGGCGGGTGGCTGTGCTGCCATAGAGGCGTTCGATGCGGGCGCGGACGTGGCAGTGATAGAAAAACAAGGAGAACAGAACTATATTTCGAATACGCGCATGTCGAACGGGTCGTTTCACAGCCCGAAACCGAGCGGGGATCCAGACGCACTCGAAGAATACTCCTTAGCCATGTTCAGCGGCCACAATATCCCCGGGAAGCTCGAAGGGGAGCTTCCAACGGATATCGCCGAGAACTTAGCGGCACGGTGGGCCGAATACGCCCCGGAGAATCGTGCCTGGATGAAGAATCTTGATCCGGACCTCCGCTTCGTAGAGTTCGATCTCTCCGACGGAGCCGCTTTTTCTGAGTTCCCCGGCGCGGACGAGTGCGGCTATCGGGTCCTCCAGTGTACGTACTCCGGAGAGATCACCAACAAGAACGAACGGCAGATGAACTACCCAAAGGAGAAAAAAGAGCTCGGAGAGGCCTTTTATGCGTGTCTGAAACACGGCGTCGAACAACGGGAGATCGATGTTCACTGGGATACTCCCGCAGAAGAGTTAATTCTCGATGAGGATGGAGACGTACTCGGCGTTATCGCGGAACGAAACGGCGAGGAAAAGAGATACAGAGCCGACTCGACGATACTGACGACCGGTGGATTCGAGTACAATAAGGATCTGAGACTCAATTTTCTGGAAGGCCCTGGTGTCGAGGGATGGGCGTTCTACGGATCTCCATACAACACGGGTGATGGGATCGTTATGTCGATGGAAGTTAACGCAGCGCTATCCAAAGTGGGCAAATCTGCGGCGCGTGTCATAACAGCGATACCGAAACGGGAGAACGAGTTGAAGATCGGGTTGAAGACGCCCGTCATCGGCCGACCGAACGCGATCGTCGTAAATAATTTCGGTGAACGGTACGCGAACGAGCGAACGATCACCGAAGATCCGACGCGTTACATGTTTTATAAAGAAGCCGTGAAGTTCGATATCGAACGGCTAATCTATCCCCGGATACCCTCCTGGTTGATCTTCGATGAGACGCTTCGAAAGCGTCGGCCCCTCATCCCGTTGCGAATGGCGGAGTATCACGACATCGAATGGGGCAAGGATAACGCGGCCGCCATCGAGAGCGGCTGGGTGCTGAAAGCGGAGACGATCGAGGGACTGACACGGGAGATTCGAACCCATCCCGACAATCGCGACCGGATGGACCCGGACACGTTGTCCCGGACGGTACAGAGATATAATCGTTACTGCGAGAAAGGACGCGATGAGGAGTTCGGAAGCGCTCCGGAGAACATGGCTCCGATCCGATCGCCGCCGTACTATGCGCTCCCGCTTTATCCCGGCGGGCCGAACACCAAAGGTGGGATTTTGGCGACGGCAGATCGAGAAGTGGTCGACTGGAGCAACGACCCCGTGTCTAACTTATATACGGCCGGTGAGATCTCGTCGGCATTCAAATTCGTCTATCAGGGGGGCGGCAACCTCGCCGAGTGTATCGTCTTCGGCCGTATCGCTGGCGAAAACGCGGCGAAGAATTCGTTATCATAGTTCCGTTCGATGGACACCTCGTCAGTGCTGCTCGGTCGGCGTTGATCAGCACCAATCAGTTCTCACGTTCACCCGTCCCGAAGCGTCCTGAGTCTTCGGTCGCCGCCGCCGTTTTGACTGCGGCGACGTTTTCTGCGACATCGTGAACACGAACGATATCTGCGCCGCGTTCGGCCGCGAGCGCGCTCGCCGCGATGGTCGCTGCTAACCGTTCCTCGGACCGATCAGCGTCGACGAGACCGAACATCGACTTTCGTGAATGGCCGACGAGTATCGGGCAACCGAGCGATCGGAACTCATCGAGACGTCCGAGTAACTCGAAGCTCTCGGGTGCGGATTTTCCGAATCCGAGGCCGGGATCGACGATGATCTGAGATCGATCGAGACCGGTTTTCTCCGCCAAAAGCACCCGTTCGCGCAACGCGTCGATCGTGTCGCGAACGACATCGTCGTATTCGATCTCGGCGTCCGGATCGACCGGCGTGTGGATCGAGTGCATCACGACGATCGGAACGTCGTATTCGGCGGCGACGAGCCGCATCTCGGGGTCTCGAAGCCCCGAGACGTCGTTGAGGATGTCCGCACCCGCATCGAGGGCTGCCCGAGCGACGGCCGCCTTTCTCGTGTCGACGGAGATCGCGATATCGAGATCTGAGAGCGCTTCGATGACCGGGACGACCCGACCGATCTCTTCATCGACCGAGACCGGTTCCGCACCGGGTCGCGTCGACTCGCCGCCGACATCGATGATGTCTGCCCCGGCTTCGATGAGACGTTCAGCGCGCTCGATCGCGTCCTCGATCGCTTCGTAGCGACCGCCATCGTAGAACGAATCCGGCGTCACGTTGAGGATTCCCATGACGGCCGTCTTCTCGTTCCACGGAAATTCGGCGTTTCGACCGGAACGAGTTTCCATCAGTACAGCACGGAGTTCGCTCGCGAGCCGCGGCAGTCCACGGTCTGCCGTCTCAAGGATCTCACACAGCGACTCGAACTGTGTTTGTGTGCCCATCAACACGGCGTCGGCGAGTTCGTGTTCGCAAGCCTCGACGGCCGAAACCGCACATTCGCCGCCGAGCGCACGGAGCTCGCGCTCGATGACGACCGCCTGCTCGGGTCTAACCCGAGCGGTAACCGTCCGGTGAACCCCACCGGTCCGTGCGCGTTCGATCTCGCGATCGGCCACGTCAGCGCGTTCGAGGGCGGCCGTCGCCGAATCGAGATCCGAAGAGACGGACGCGATGTGCGGTCGGAGCCACTGCCGACGCGCCTCCGCGACGGCGAAAAGCGAGCCGCAGACGAGAACGGCATCGCCCAGGTCGGCGGCATCGAGCGCCGCTTGAACCGCATCCGTCACGGATTCGATTGAGTCGATCGCTCCGGCGCGGCCGTCGGCTTCGAAGGCAGCGGCCAGCGTTTCGGCGGTCTCCGCCCGTTCGAGTTCGGGACGGCATGTGTACACCGCCGTCGCCGGTGGCAACGACTCGATCATCTCCACGTGGTCTTTATCGGCCATCGCGCCAAAGACGAGATGTAGACGCTCGTATTCGAACGTCTCGAGCGTGGCGGCCGTCTCAGCACAACTTCCGGGATTGTGTGCGCCGTCGAGGACGACGAGCGGTTCGCGATCCATGACCTCGAACCGACCCGGCCACTGTGCGTTTCGAAGCCCGCGCTCGATAGCGTCGGT
>SKKJ01000231.1 GCA_007121575.1 Natronomonas sp. | reverse complement strand
GCGAGTACGATCGCAAGCAACACGTATTGCAGATATGTGAAGAGGAGGAGCGCGGCAAGAAACGCGCTCGCCACTGCTAGAACCGTTAATGCGTTACTCCCCGAAGATCCGGTTGGAAGACTGGTTTTTTTGGTCACATTCCCTGTACAAGACTCATTCATATGGTTGTATTGTGCTTCACATAAATGCAAGGACGAAACCCACGACTGAAGTCGTGAGTCATTGACAGCGCCGAAAACAAGGAAAATACCACGGATGTGAACTGCCTCGGGATCAATCCCCGAGGATGAATGCCGACAACGCTTGTAGACCTTGACTACAAGACACAACGTATGTGTTTACGGGAACCACTACGAGAAGGTGCATTCTCGGTCACACGTCCGAGCTTCATGATCTACCCTTGCATATTATTTTCACCCGGATATGAGTATTAACCCGTATGGCCGAACACACACCTGAGGACATCTCCGATTCGATTCGATATCACGGAAAAGCGATCGATGACCCCGCGTGGATCCCCGAATTTCTCGACGATCAAGAGGTTGGTGTGCTCGGTCTCGTGGATGACGACACTCCCCATCTCGTAACCCAGCTCTTCGTTTACGATGCCGAGGCGGGATGTATCTTCCTCCACGGTGCACGGGCCGGACGTGCTCACGATCTCGTCAAGAACGACGAACAGCCACGAGCCTCTTTCACGACAAGCGAGAAGGGTCGATACATCCCGGCCGACGAGCCGGTGAACTTCACTGTCGAGTATTCGAGCGTGGTCGCCTACGGGTCCATCGACTTCCTTACCGGTCGAGAAGAGAAACGAGGCGTTCTCGAGCAGTTCATGGAGAAATTCGCTCCCCAACTGACGGCGGGAGAGGATTACGAACAGATGTCCGAGGAATCCATCGATCGGACGGCCGTGTACCGTCTCGATGTAGACTCTTGGAGTGGCAAGAAAGGATGGAAAGAACCCAGCCATCCGGACGCCTACGATTTGGACGCTGTTCAATAAACAACACTAGTCACATTTTTCACTCACCGCGGTCGCGTCGTCACTTCGCAGCCGTCTTCGGTGACGATCACCGTGTGCTCTTTTTGGCTCACGAGACAGCCATCTTTCTCTTTTAAGACGGGATAGCCGTGGACGACGTTCTGTCGTTTGAGCCGTCGAAGCGCCATCTCCGCGCGCCGTGAATCGAGCCATCGACGCGCGAACGGGAGCGTTTTGAACTCCTCGACGATCTGTTCGAGCGCTTTTCGGGCGTCGCGATTCCGAACGCTCGCTTGCCGTTCGAGCGCGTAGATCTCCTCGTCCGATCCCTCGTTGACTTTCCCGCCACCGTCGGTCGCGAACGGCTCGATCGCGACGACGTCGCCGACTTCGAGTTCGACGCCCTGCTCGACCGCCCGGTTCGGAATGTTCGGCTCGGTGTGTTGGTCCCAGTGACCGAGCCCGTGACCCGAGAGGTTGACGACGGGATTGTAGCCGTAGCCGTCGATGACGTCCTCGATCTCCGCGCCGATATCACCGGTTTCTACGCCGGGTTCGATGATCTCGATCGCGGCCTCGAGCGCTTCGGCGGGCGCCTCGGCGAGTTCGGGATGTCCGGAGAGATCGACCGTGATCGCGGTGTCGGCGAGCCAGCCGTCGATGTGAACCCCGATATCGAGGTTGATCATCTCTTCACCGAACGTCGAATCGTCATCGGGTTTCGGTGTCGCGTGCGCGGCCTCTTCATCGATGCTGATGTTGACCGGGAAGGCCGGTTCGCCGCCGAGTTCGCGGATTCGATCTTCCGCGTATTCGGCGATTTCGAGGTGGCTCGCTCCGACCTCAACGCGGTCGGCGGTTTCGGCGCGAACCTGGGCCAGGATTTCGCCCGCCTCGCGGTGTTTCTCGTACTTTTCGTCGGTGAGGTCAACGCTCATACCCCCTCGTTCAAGCGGTTCGATAAAAGGGATTGTGTTCGGTTGATCGAAGGCGTGTACCGACGAGGGCGAGGGCGTGTGCTGACGAACGGTACACAGACGACGTCAACCGCAACGTTTTCGATCACCCGGATTCGGATTTGAAATAGTGATCCTTCCCGCCGACTTCGGGCTTCCCGAGCTGCCGTATCTCATCGCGCTCGTCGTCGCCGCCGCGCTCACGGTTGGCGTTCTCTATGTCCGACGCCCGGACGTGACCGTCGAGACCGTCACCGCCCTCACGCCGTGGATGGCCGCCGGTGGTGGCTTATACGCCCTGTATCAAGCCGACACGATTCCTCCCGGGATCGCTCCGCTGTTCGGCTCTCCGGCCGTGTACATCTCGGTCGGTATCGTGGCCGGACTCCTGTGGGCCGCACTCACAAATGACGATCGGTCCAGCGATTCGTGGACACCGACGGGTACGCCGGCGATCCTCGCTGGTATCGGCGGGCTGCTGCTAGTCGCCGTCCTCCTCGTCGCGGCTGTCGGTCCGACCCCTCGTTCGTTCGGAACGCCGCCGGTCGTCTCCGTTGTGATCTTTCTCGTTTCGCTTACCGTGTCGGCCGCCGTCTGGCTGGCGCTCGTCCGATTCACCGACGTCTCCGAGGCCGGTACGGTCGGCGCTGTCACCGTCTTCGGCCACACTCTCGATGGACTCTCGACCGCCGTCGGCTACGACGTTCTCGGTTTCGGCGAGCAGACCCCGCTGTCGCGGCTCATCATCGAGACCGGTGGTTCGCTCCCGACCGCCGAATTCCTCGGTGCGGCGTGGCTGTTCATCCTGGTCAAGGTTGTACTCGGAGCCGCCGTCGTCGTGCTCTTCGAAGAGTACGTTCGAAGCGAGCCGACCGAGGGATATCTCCTTTTGGGGCTGATCGCGGCTGTTGGCTTGGGTCCCGGCTTTCACAACCTCGTGTTGTTCGTGATCTTGTAGCCGACGCATTAACGTCCCTCAATGAACGCGCCGTTCGCCGATTGTTTATACCCGTCCCGGCAGTAGACTCGGGTATGCGCGTCGTGTGTGCGGGCCATTGTAACTGGGACGTCCGATTCCGCGTCGACCGATTGCCGACCACTGACGGTGAGGGCCGAATCACGGACCGAACCGAATCCGGTGGCGGAAGCGCCGCGAACGTCTCGGTCGCCCTCGCCCAACTCGGTTGTTCGGCTCACTTTCTCGGCGCTGTCGGCGACGATGATCGAGGGTCTGCTGCTATCGAACGGCTCCGCGATGTCGGCGTCGAAACGCACGTTCAACTCGTTGAGACGGCGTCGACGACGACGAAATACATCCTCGTCGATCGGGACGGACAGGTCGCACTGCTCGGCACCGACGGTGCCAACGAACTGTTTTCCGCTCGTGATCTGCCCGAAGAAACCCTTTCGTCCGCGACGGCGATTCATCTCACCGGGCAGAATCCCGAGACCGCAGCCGCACTCGCACGCGAGGCGACCGACGAGGACGTCACCGTCAGTTTCGATCCCGGCAGACGGGTCGCCGACCGTGACTACTCTGATGCGCTCGAATCGAGCGATATCCTGTTCGTCACCGATCGCGAGGCGGATGCGGTCGGGATCGATGTGCCGGTGACGGTGACGAAACACGGGGCGGACGGCGCGACGGTTCGAACCCCCGACGAGACCGTTTCTCATCCGGGATACGATATCGGCGCGGCGACGGATACGACCGGCGCCGGTGATGCGTTCGCGGCTGGATTCCTTTCCGTCTGGCTCGATACGCCCGACCCGGAACGGGCGCTGTCGATCGCGAACGCTTGCGGTGCGCTCGCCGCGAGTGCGGTCGGCCCGGACGCTAACCTTTCGTCCGAACGGATCGCGATGCTTCGGAACGAATGAGGCTCGCTCGAAAAAAGCGGCAGCGAAACGCGTATATCGCTCGCCGCTCGTCTTTCGGCTGTGACCGTTGGGTACCTCTTCGACCTCGATGAGACGCTCGTTACGTACGATCCCGACATAACCGGTATCTTCCGGAACGCGTGCGCTCGCGTTGGTGTCGAACCGACCGATCGGGCCCGAAACGCGATCGGTCCGGGATACGTCGAAACGTTTCGCGAGTTCGAAGAGAGTCCCTATCTCGGTGCGGCACGCGCTGCTCGCGAGGCCGGCTTATCGATCGACCCGGAGACGTTCGCCGAGCGGTATATCGAGTCGGAACTGGAAGCCTCGAACGTTTCGGACGGTACGAGAACGCTCCTTTCGGAACTGTCGCCCGTCGGCGTCGTCACGAACGGCTACGGCCCGGTTCAACGCCGGAAACTGGCGCGTACGGGACTCGACGAATATATCGACATGCTCGTTTGCCCGGACGATATCGAGGCGTTCAAACCGTCCGATCTGCCGTTCGACACCGCCACGAACCGGTTGAATGCCACCGAATACGTCATGGTCGGCGACAGTATCGAATACGACATCGAACCGGCCAACGAACGGGGCTATCGGACGGTGCTCGTCGGCCCGGAAACTGCCGACGTGTCGAATGTAGATGCGTCTTCGATGTCTGCTCCCGATATCGCGATCGAGACACCGGCCGAACTCATAACACTTTTAGAGCTGGTTTGAACCGGTGCTATCGCGTTGTCGGTCAGTCTCGGTAGCCGCAACCTGAATACTAAAGTCATGTTCG
Source organism: Natronomonas sp. (assembly GCA_007121575.1). Classification (GTDB taxonomy): domain Archaea; phylum Halobacteriota; class Halobacteria; order Halobacteriales; family Haloarculaceae; genus Natronomonas. Next base: position 143 of record SKKJ01000231.1, on the reverse strand, counting down.
ATCGCAGGTGAGCGAACGTGACTGGGGAAACGATCGAGTCTGGGGCATCGAGCGAGTCGCTGTTTTCCGGCTATCGCGGACGGGTTCTCCTGTCGATCATCGGCGGGTCGTTGTTCATCTCGATGGTGGCGATGGTGATCCCG
>SKKJ01000156.1 GCA_007121575.1 Natronomonas sp. | reverse complement strand
ACCGGATGGATCAAAAAGTGTTCTCACGGTCGATCGGAACGTCTCACTGAACGTTACCGGTTGGCTTCGATCGTCTTCGTCGGGGTATCAGAGTGTGTGAGTGAAACGTCGTGGCCGGTGTGTCGAGCGTGCGTTTCCGCCCACCGTCGTGCCGGCCTCTCGGTAAGGAACTCTTCGCCGTCGGGACAACGGGTACAGGCAACGATCCACGGCTGGACATCATCCGGGAAGTGTCCCGTGTGTTGTTTATGATCGAGCGCGAACCGCTCGACAGCTCTGTTCCCGACCTGAAGCGTATCGAGTTCGTACGCTAAATCCCAGTCGTTATCACACCGACTGCACGTAACTGTCGGCGTGTCGTCGATGCCATCCGGCGAGCGGTTACCACCGTCGAACTGATCAGACACGGACGCAGATTGTACGCGGTCGTATATCAGTTATTGCAAAGAAATCGCGACATAATACTCCGCAACAAAGGTTCGCTTTTCACCGAAATTCTGAAAAACAGCCACACTCACAACGGACAGTTATGCGACTCGTTGAGCGATAACGCTGCTGCGATCCTCGCCCACCCACACGACACGGACCGTATCACCGGACGATCCAGCCGAACCATCGATCGTGATCTCGTTGCCAGCTTGGAACGGGAAGTCATCAGAGGCGTCGGCTTCACCGAGTTCCTCACCACCGACGGTCACGCGAAGTGTTTGGGTGTTATCGCTCGTGAAAGAGTCACCACCGTTATGGACAAACGTGACATTTGTGACCGTACCACCGTCAACGGTCACGTTTGTAATCGAGATCTGTGCGTTCGGCGTGGTCTCCTGAACTTGATCACCGAGTCCGAGAATGAACGTTCCGATGACGGCCGCCAGAATGACCGTGATCGCGACCATTAGAATGACACCGATCACCGGGGAGACGGCACGATCGTCATCTGCATTGAACAATTGGTTAAATGCCATGATTAGCTCTTGCAGTTCCTCCGAGAGCACTTCTTGCGGACTGTCGCCCGCGACGCGGAAATGGATGTTCTCTGAAGAGAGAACTGCGATATATACAATAATCCCGCTCAGGATATATAGCTTAGTATTCACTTACGGATGGGTAATCCGAACATAACGGAACGCAAGAAGAAAGGGGTAAAATATCACTGTGTTATAGATGGCAGATATTAGTTCACTCCGTTTCAGAGACCGATGTGACCGTCCCGACACCCTTTGAACGGCCCTCTCGGAACACGAATCGCTGCCCCTCTTCGACCGTGTAGGGTCTGAATTTGAATCTGATTCGTGCGGTGCCGGTATCTCCGGGCAAGAGTTGTCCATCTTCCGGATGGATCGAAACGGTCTCGCTCACTGTTTCGAGATGGACGACCGGTTCGTATCCGTCATCGATCCGCGTGGGATGGTTTAATACCATCACTTCGGCTTCGAACTCTCGAACTGCTGTTGGCTCCGCATCATTGCGAACGAGAACCATCCCGCGTTCGAGTTCGGATTCGGCGATCCCCTTCAACGCAATTCCAACGATCCGTCCCGCAGAAGCCTCATCGACACGGTGATAATGCATTTCGATCGATCGAGCCTCCACCGGCTGAAACGATCCGTCCGAGAGCGGACCAACGAGCAGTTCATCCCCCGCGGTGACTTGCCCGGAACGGACGGTTCCCGAAGCGACTGCGCCAACGCCGGTGACGTTGTACGTCCGATCGATGTACATCGAGAACGCACCGGCTTCCGTTCCAGTCTTCGGAAGCTTCTCGAAGAGTTCGTCCAACACGGAGAGCCCATTCATCGTGACCGCGCTCGTCGTGACGATCGGGACCACCTGTTCGCTGATTTCTTCGATAGCGGCGGAGACGCCGTGGCGTTCGACGGACAGCGGGGTTCGATCCGCGTTGCGTAGCAGTCTCTCGACGTCGCGTTCGACCGTTTCGAGCCGTTCTCCAGTTACCGCGTCGGCTTTCGTGATGGCGACGATCGTCGGGAGTTCGGTTGCGAGCAAGATGCCGAGGTGTTCGCGCGTCGTTCTCGTGGGGCCGTCGTCCGCAGCGACGACAAGCAGTCCGTAATCCAGCTTCTGGCCGACGAGTCCGCGGATCGTCGTTCGAAGCCACGGTTCGTGACCGACGGTATCGACGAACGAGACCAACCGATCCGCTTCTTCGACGATGCGAGCTCGGTCGGATTTTCGGTGCGGGTTATCCATCCGTAGCGGCCCCTCATCCCTGAATCCGTAGACCCCGTATGAAAGATCGGCCGAGAGTCCCCGTTCCATCTCGTGCGGCCGGACATCGAGGAAGCTTCTGGTCCCGCCCTGTCCATCGTCCGGTGAACCGGTGACTAACGAACCGACGAGTGTCGATTTACCGTGATCGACGTGCCCCGCCGTTCCAACAACGAGGTGGTCATCGTCCGCTTCGAGAACCGATCCCTCTTTGAGCGTCGCGACACCGACCAGTCCGCGATCAGTCATCGCCTTCTCACCTCCGACACCCCACGTTTCCACGTCTTCGATGTGTGCACCGGCTTCCTCAGCCAGCAGCGAAAGCACGTCCATCGTTTCGGAGAACGCGGACGGATCGATTCCGGCGATTCCACCGTTATCGGTGACCCCGATGACGTAGGTCGCTTCGCCGTTTCCCGAGATGATTCGATGCCGCAGTTGGGCGGCGAGCGATTCCAACCTCCCGTCACTGAGGTGGGTATCCCGAGTGAGCCGTTCTTTAAATTCGATGCTTCCGCCCTCGCGTTCACCATGTTCGAGAGCCCGCTGCAGTGGGGCCCGATCGGCGCTCATACGCGAGAGGGTAACAACCACACCGGCAAAAGCTTTCCCCGCAAATCGCGGAGATTAGCCGGTATTCGACCGTATCACTACAGATCCATCCGAGACCTCACGAGCAGTACGATCAGCGACCGATTGGCATAATCGGAGCCGAACGCTGAAATCCCTCGATGTAGTACGGAAGGATATGAACGTAAGCGTCGTCGGAACCGGCTATGTCGGAACGACCCTTTCGGCTTGCTTAGCAGAGCTAGGTCATACAGTGACCGCGATCGACATCGACGAAGAAACGGTCGAACGGCTCAATGAGGGGGAGATATCAATTCACGAACCGGGGCTCGATGGACTCGTATCGGCACACGCCGGCGACCGTTTGCAGGCAACCACAGAACACGCCGCCTCGGCTGAAACCGATGTGACGTTTCTCGCCGTTGGCACACCGGCTCGCGAAGATGGGTCGATCGACGCATCGATCCTCCGGTCAGCGGCCGAAGATATCGGACGGGCGATTGCGGATAAAGACGAATACCACCTCGTCGTTATCAAATCGACAGTACTTCCGGACGTCATCGAAACCGAGATCATTCCAGCGATCGAGGCCGCAGCCGGAAAGACCGACGGCGAGGAATTCGGCGTCGCGGTCAATCCGGAGTTCCTCAGGGAAGGAAGCGCTGTTGAAGATTTCATGGCACCGGATAAGATCGTTCTCGGAACCGACGGTGACGAACGGGCGATTGATCTGTTAGCCGAGCTTTATCAACCGCTGGTAAGCGACTGGGACGTTCCCGTCGTCGAAACCGGCCGGCGGGAAGCCGCGATGATTAAATACGCCAACAACGCGTTCCTCGCCGCGAAAATCAGCTTGATCAACGATATCGGAAACATCTGCAAGGAGTTCGGAGTCGATGCCTACGAGGTCGCTGATGCGATCGGACTCGATTCACGAATCAGCGAAGAGTTCCTCCGCTCCGGCGTCGGGTGGGGCGGGAGCTGTTTCCCGAAAGACACTGCCGCACTCGCCGCTGCCGCTAAATCGGCGGGGTATGACGCACGAATGGTTGAGGCGACGATCGAGTTGAACGATCACCAACCGAGACGATTGATCGAGCTTCTCGAAAAGCACACATCGGTCGATGGAAAACGAATCGCGGTTCTCGGCCTCGCGTTCAAACCGGGTACCGACGATATCCGAGGCTCTCGGGCGACAGTCGTTATCGAGGAACTCCTTGAACGAGGTGCAACCGTCGCCGCGTACGATCCGCGTGCAGCAGACGCTATGGCGGATGAGTTTCCAGACGCCGAGTACACCGAATCAGCGGCTGAAGCTCTCGAGGGATCTCACGGCGCCGTCGTCGTCACAGATTGGGAGGAGTTCGCCGAGTTAGACAGCGCTTTCGATTCGATGGTCGATCCGATCGTGGTCGATGGTCGTCGGATAATCTCTCGACGAGACGGGATTACATACGAAGGGTTGACGTGGTAAATGCGCAGATTTGTTATTGTCAGCCACGAGTTGTCCGCTGCAGCCGACATCAGTCTTGACGATCTTCCCGGTACGGGGCGTTTAGACCTTCTTTGTCGCTGTCTCACGAGCGCGTTACTCCTCTCACACGATATTCGGGAAGACGTTCGCGTCCACCTTCTCGTCGACGGGTATGAGATTTTCTTTGACGGGTCTACACTACGGCGGCTCAACCCGGACGAACGCTCGACTGCGGCACGGGTTCGAGACGCCCTGAAGCTCCGCGAGAACGCGATCGGAGCAATGGAAGCCACCGCTTCACCGGGTGTCTCAATACGAAAGGGTACGCTCGAATCGGTTCTCGATCGCTTCGAAGAGCACACACGTATCGAACTGCACGAATCGGGTACCCCAGTCGCCGATCTGGAAGTACCCACAAACCCGCTGTTCGTCCTTTCGGACCATCGCGATTTCACCGACGCAGAGTCGACGCGTCTCGCAGAGACGGTT
>SKKJ01000130.1 GCA_007121575.1 Natronomonas sp. | reverse complement strand
GAGTGTACAACGGATCAACATCGTGTCCGTTGGTGTCTGTCGTGAACGTCTCTTTCCGTTCGCCGAAGCGATCGACGGTCGGGTCGTACGTCTCGTCCTTCCATCGGTCCTGACCCTCGCGGATCGTCTCGAGGTCATCGGGATCAAACATTATTGATAAATTCGGATGCGTCGGCTTAAGCGTTGGCGAGATGACCGAATATATAGATCGTTCGAATCAGACGCCGTCAATCAGTTCCGATTTCGCGTCTTTCGCGCCTTCGACCGTCTCTTTGACGGCATCAACGCCTTCATCGTGGACTAAATCACCGACGACGACGGTGTCCGCGTGATGGCTCATTTCGTAGGCAGCGTCGTAATCTCGAATGCCACCACCGTAGAAGACGGACGCCTCGCCCACCGCGTTACCCGCCGCGCGAACGGTTTCAGTATCGCCGAAGATACCGGAGTACTCGATATAAATAATCCGCTGTCCGAAGAGTCGCTCTGCGACCTTCGCGTAGGCTGCGACCTCATCGATTGTGAGGTTACAGTCCGCTTCAGTGTATGTCGCCACAGATGAATCGGGGTTGAGAACGATGTACGCCTCCGTGTACGTCGAGTCCCAGTCGATATCCTTGTCGAGTCGTGCCCACTCTTTGTGCGCACCGGTTACCCAGAACATATCTCCGGCGTTGAGCACCACCGGAACGAAATATCCGTCGAGTCCTTCACGGTGGACGACGGAGCCGACGTTCGAAGGCTCGATGTAGACCGGAATGTCGTATTTCGTCGTTGCTTCGACGACGCGAGCCATCTTCTCTTCGGTCATTCCGGTCGTTCCGCCGATCTCAAGTGCGTCAGTCCCAGTGGCACAGACATCCTCGAACGTCTCGCCCGCTGCGAGCGTCTTGTCGGGGTCGATTTTCACGATGTGGTCCCACTCTGCCCAGGGCGCGGTCATATACCCTCTGTAACGGTGGGACGCTAAAACCGCTTCGACATACCTCGATTGGCTAGATAGCCAGAAGGGCGAATTAGTCGGCGACAGCGCTCGCGTTGGCTTGGGCTTGCCACTCGCGAAGCCGGTCGCTGGAGACGCCTTGTATCTCGGCCGCGATCGCATCGGCGTCAGCGCTTCTGAGATCGTCGAGTGATTCGATACCGGCCGCGGAGAGTTTTTCCACGGTTTTGGAACCGATCCCATCGAGATCTTCGAGTCCGGAAGCGGCTTGGCGTTCTCTGTATTCGGCGTAGTTGCAGATCGGACAGCCGAGTTCCCACGGATCGTCGTCGTCCGCGCCGTCGGTGACGAGTAAGTGCGGCAGTCCGTGCTCTGTACAGAGCTCGTCAGTTACTTCGATTTCGCCGCGTCTCGGCAGCGGAAGCGAATACTCACAGTCGGGATACCGAGTACAACCGACCAATCGTGAGCCGTTCCGGAGCTGTTTAATCGCGAGTTCGCCGCCGTGCTCATCACCGCACTCGGGACAGACACCGATGAGTTCGTCTTCGGTTTCATCGGCTTCATCGGCTTTACATTGCGGACAGCCGTGAACGAACGTGCTCCGACCGGCGAGCATTTTCACGTGCTTGAGATCATGGTCAGGACAGGTCTCGTCGAGAACGGTCGGTTCGCCTTGATTCGGTAACGGAAGCGTGTACCGACAGTCCGGGAACCCGTCGCAGCCGACGAAGTACGATCCTTGGCGCGACCGACGGACGAGCAAGTTCTCGCCGCACTCTGGGCAGGGGCCGAGCGTCCGGTCGGCCTTCATCGACTCGCGGAGGTGTTCGCCGATCTCCGTTCTCGAATCGTGGAGTTCCTCGAAGATCTGTTCGAGCATCGCCCGCGAGTCGTCGGTCACCTCATCGAGGTCTTTTTCACCGTCGACGATCGCCTTCATATCCGCCTCCAACTGGGCCGTCATCCCCTCGTCGACGATTCGCTCGGCGAACTTTTCGGCGGCCTCGACGACGGCCATCGCGAGTTTCGTCGGCCGCGGGGGATCGCTCTCGATATACCCACGGTCATAGAGCTTCTGCAGCGTGTTGTGTCTGGTCGATTTCGTTCCGATGCCGAGGTCGGACATCTCTTCGATGAGCCGGGACTGTCCGCGGCGTCGCGGCGGTTGGGTCTGTTTGGCCTCGATTCGGGCCTCCTCGATCCCCAAAAGTTCGCCCTTTTCGACGTTCGGGACGTGGTTTTCCGACGTCGATCGGTACGGATACACCTCGTGGTATCCGGGTTCGACGAGCCGTTTTCCGTTCGCTTTCAACAGACAGCCGTTGGCGTCCGCCACGACTTTGAGATGCTCCCACTCGGCCGCTTCAGCGACGGTGGCGAAGAAATGCCGAACGACGAGTTCGTAGATCTCCCATTCGTCGTCGGAGAGATCGTCCCGGTCCGGGATTTCGCCTGTCGGATGGATCGGCGGATGGTCAGTGGTCTCCTCATCGCCCGCCGTCGGTTCGATCTCATCAGCGTCGAGCAGGCTCGCCGCGTCGTCCGCAAAGAGATAGTGATCGGTGAACGCCGAAAGCAGTGCTTCGGGGTCGAGGTCGTCCGGATAAACCGTATTGTCGGTCCGCGGATACGTGATGTAGCCAGCGGTATAGAGCTCTTCGGCGACGCTCATCGCGTTCTGGGCCGAAAGTCCGATCGAACTCGCAGCGCTGATATACTGCGTCGTGTTGAACGGCTCCGGCGGCTCGTCGATTCGGGTTCGCCGTCGGACGGAGTCGACGATCGCTTCGCGAGCGCCCTGCAGCTGTTCGAACGCCTCGTTCGCATCGGTTTCATCCCAGATCCGCTCCTGTTCGGTGCCGTCTTCGCGAACGAAATACTGCGCTTCGAAGGCGGTGTCGTCTTTCAGTAGGTTCGCAAAGAGTTCCCAGTAATCGTCGGGAACGAACGCTTGGATTTCTCGTTCGCGATCGACGATCAACTTGAGCGTCGGCGATTGGACTCGACCGACGGAGATGAAATCGTCACCGAGCTGTCCCGCGGATAACGAGAGAAACCGAGTGAGTGCAGCACCCCAGAGCAGATCGATGATCTGTCTCGCTTCGCCCGCCGCTGCGAGATCGAAATCGAGCTCGTCGGGGTTTTCGAACGCCTTCGTGACCTCGTTTTCGGTGATCGACGAAAACCGAACCCGGTCGATCGGGATATCCGTCTCCTCTCGGATCAGCTCGTACGCCTCTTTCCCGATGAGCTCGCCTTCACGATCGTAGTCGGTTGCGATCGTCGCCGTATCGGCTTTCCGAGCGAGTTCTTGAAGCGTCCAAACGATGTTTTCTTGCGTCGGCTTTTTGACGATATTCGCGCCAACGAGCTCTGCGGGTTGGACGTCTCGCCAGTCGGCGTACTCCGGCGGGAAATCGACGCCGACGACGTGTCCCGACAGTCCGACACAGCGTTTGTCCCCCCAGTGGTACACGTTGACACCGTTGCGCCGCTGTGTAGACATGCTGTCGCCGGAGAGTATCTCCGCGATCCGGCGTGCAGCGTTGTCCTTTTCAGTAACGATGAGTTCCACGTTGAGGACAACTACGCTGACTCCGTTTGTTAACCTTTCGTCGGAAGCCGTTTTGAAACCGCAAGACAGCACGCCTACGCGCGTGTCAGCGCTAAAGAAGAGTGAAATGGAACCGCTATTCGTCCAACTGCTCGCGCAGCAGTTCGTTGACAGTCCCCGGATCGGCGCTCCCTTGCGTTTTCGCCATCACCTGTCCGACGAGGAAATTGAGTGCGCCGCCTTCACCGGCATGGTAATCATCGACCGCACCGGGGTTTTCCTCGATGGCCTCTTCGACAGCGGTCGCGACCGCGTCCGAATCGGTCTTTCCGAGATCTTCCGTTTCGACGATCTCGTCGGGACCGAGATCGTCATCGAGCATCCGTCGAAGAACGATCTCTTCGGCGTTTTTCACCGTGATCTCATCGGTATCAACCAGTTCGACGAGTCGGGCGAACTCGTCGAGTCGGCCTTCGATATCGGTGATCTCCATATCTCGGTAGTTGAGTTCGCCGAGCAGATTATCGGCGACCCACGTCGCCGCGGTTTCGGGATCGAACGAGCCGGCGATTCGCTCATAGAAGTCGGCGACCTGTTTCGTAGAGGTGAGCTTCGCAGCGGATTCCGCATCGAGACCGTATTCTTCGCCGAACCGTTCGCGCCGCGCGTCGGGCAACTCGGGAATCTCGATTTCGTCTTTCCAACCGGACACTCGAAGCGGCGGGAGATCGGCCTCCGTGAAATACCGGTAATCCTTCTCCGCCTCTTTCGATCGCATCGAGACCGTGATGCCGCGCGATTCGTCCCAGTGACGGGTTTCCTGTTCGACTTCTCGGCCCCGCTGAATCGCGTTCTTCTGTCTCGTCTCCTCGTAGGCGAGCGCTTTCTCGGCACCCTTGTGACTCGAGATGTTCTTCACTTCGGTCCGGTTCGCCGATTCTAGCGTCGCCTCGTCGATGTGGCCATCCTCGTCGACGTCGGCCGCATCGACGATCGAGAGGTTCGCGTCGACCCGGAGACTTCCGTTTCGAGTCACGTCAAAGACGCCGAGATACTCTAGCACCTCCCTGAGTTTCGCGAGGAACGCCCGGGCCTCGGACGCGCTGCGGAAATCCGGCGCGGTGACGATCTCCATAAGCGGCGTTCCGGCTCGGTTGTAATCGATGAGCGTATAGTCGGCGGTGTCGATCGAGCCGCCGGCGTGTGTGAGACTTCCGGGATCCTCCTCTAGGTGTGCCCGTTCGATCCCGACGGCGCGTCGTTC
>SKKJ01000346.1 GCA_007121575.1 Natronomonas sp. | reverse complement strand
GTCTGGAGTACGACCGAAGCGACGAGCGGGCACAGATCGACACGTATGCCGACGCGATCGAACCGCCGGGATCGGACACACGGCTTCCGCCGTGGGAAACGGTCTCGCTTACGCCCCAGATGGTCGTCGATACCGTGGCCGGTGATCTCGATGAGGCGATAGATACACCGATGCGGAACCTCGAGCCGAAACGGCTCTGATACGAGTCTCTCCGATATTCACTCGCTTTGTTTGCCGCTTTCCTCTAGCGGTGTTTCGGGCTCAGCGTTTCGACCGTTCGCTCTTTGATTTCCTCGTCGACGCCCGTCGGGATCACGATGAGCGGTTCGTCGATTACCTCGATCGAAGCGATCGCTTCGAGTTGCGCTCTCGCTTCCGCTGGCGTTCCAGCGATTCCGAGTGCGGCGACCATCTCGTCCGTGACTGCCGCTCTCGCGTCCGCTCGATCACCGCTGCGCCACGCACTCGCGACCGCATCCGCGTCGTCGGGGAACCGATTCCCAACGGCCCTTCGGTATCCTTCACCGCTGCCGACGTAGTAGGCGATGTGGCCGCGGATTGCCTCTCGCGCTTCCGATGAGTCTTCGCTGACCGCGCTCGGAACGTATGGTGCGACGGCGATCGAATCGGGGTCTCGATCTCGCTCTTCGGCGGTCTCTGCGATCGTTTCGAACGCTTCGGGAAGGTCTTCGAACGGGATGTTGTGTGGAAGCCAGCCGTCGGCGGTTCGTCCGGTCGCTCGCCGCGTCGCCGGACCGAGCGAGGCGGCGTAGACGGGGACCTCCGTTTCAAGCCCGGGAAAATCGGCCACTTCGAACAGCGTTCCGTCATACGAGACGCGTCCGGACGTTTGCAAAAACTTCCGGGCGAGTTCGGTCGTTTCGTGCAGCCGTCTCGCCGGATTGTCGAATTCCATCCCGTGGAGATCTTCGATCGCTTTCTGCGTGCTGGTGCCGAGTCCGAGCCGCATTCGACCGTCCGTCGCGTTATCGAGCGTGGCGGCGGCTTGGGCTAGCGTGGCCGGCGAGCGGCCATAGACGTTCGCGATCGCGGTCCCGAGATCGATCTCCGCTGTCCGTTCGGCCGCACGAGCCAACTCGACGAACGCATCGCGTTTCCACAGTTCCCCACTCCACAGTGAATCGTATCCCAGTGATTCGACGTGCTCGGCGAACGCTGCGACATCCGGTTCGTTGTTCGGAACGAGAATACCTGTCGGCATACGTCTCATCACGGCGGTCTGCACAAAAAGCGATGGGGTGGATACTGTGAGCGTCGCGTCTCGAACGAATCAACGAAGATATATTATACGTCGGGTCACAGTGCCGGTGTGGAACTGAAATCGCTTGGCACTCTCTGCACTCGTGCTCCCGTGCGTGCCGTTGGACAACCCACCCTGCCGTATTCCTATCCCGTTTCTCGTGGTGAATGAACAATGGCGAAAGATAAGGACAGAGAGCGCAAGGTCGACGCGATCATCATCGCGTTGATGCTCATGTACGGGCTCGTCATCGTCCGATCGACACCCGTTATGGCGATCGCGGCGTGGATTATCGGCGGTTCGTTGTTACTTCGGCACACGTACGAACCCTTCGGAGATTTCGTCGAAGAGCATCAGCTGCTCTTTATGCTCTCGTTGCTGGTGGTGTTGACGGTCGCGTTCCTCTTCGGGAGACCGATCTGATCGCCGATCAGTAGAGGTCCTCGTACTCCATGCCCATCGATTCGAGAAACGAGCCGACGAGACCGTGAGCGATGAGCCAGTTGCCGAGCAATACCGCAACCGCACCGACCGCGGCTCGACGGTTCTCACGGGCGATCACGAGCAAACCGAACAGTACGGACGCTACGCCAGCGAGGCTACTATCTCCGAATACGCTCCGTGCAGTTTCGATGTCCATACCGACCGAACTCTCGCCAACGGCGTAAAAACGGCGACTTCACGAACCCGCCTTAGTTTTCGCTGATTCGGTCTCCTGATCAGTTCGACTTCTGATCAGAACTCGGTGCAGACTGGGATGCCGACCGTCTCGTACTCGTTCATCGAGGCGATGATCCCTGGAACCTCTTCCAGCGTGACGGTCTCCGAAACGATCTTTCCGGGGTCGATCTTTCCCCGCTCCATCATCGAAAAGATCTCTTCGTATTCGTGTGGCGGCATTCCGAACGAGCCGATGAACTCCCGTTCTTCCATGACGATCGAATCCACCGGTAGCGACACCTCTCCCTCCTCTTCGCTCGTGGTCAGTCCGATCTGAAGGTTCTGTCCGCCCTTACACAGCGATCGAACCGAGTTTCGACAGGTTTCGGCGATCCCGAGCGCGTCGACGCTCACCTCGACGCCACGGTTCGACGGCGTGTGTTTTTTCACGGCGACCGCCACGTCGTCGACTTCGGTGACGTTGATGGTCTCGTCCGCACCGAGCTCTTCGGCTTTCTCGAGTTTTTCGTCCGTTAGATCGACGGCGATGACGTTCGCGCCGAGCGCGTTGGCGATGTGAACCGCAGAGAGACCGACCCCGCCGCAGCCGTGGACGGCGACCCAATCGCCCGGCGTGACGTCGACGCGGTGGACGAGCCCGTGAAACGCGGTCGCGAACCGACAGCCGAGCCCGGCGACATCCACCGGATCGACACCCGCTGGCAGCTTGACGACGTTGTGATCCGCATTTCGAACCGGGAACTCCTCCGCGAACGCGCCGGGTTGAAACGGGACGAATCCGAGCGGAACCATGCGCTCACAGATGTTCGATCGACCCCGCTTGCAGTGGCGGCAAGTGCCGTCGCTGAGATTGAACGGGACGCACACGCGATCGCCAACGCTCAGTGTCTCGACTTCATCGCCCACCGCGATGATGGTACCAACGGGTTCGTGTCCGAAGACGAGGCCGGGCGTCGGCGAGACGCCGACCCACTCCCAATCGCCCTGCCACGCGTGCCAATCGGAGCGGCAGATGCCGCAGGCTTCCGTCTCGATGACGACGCCGTCCGGATCCGGTTCGGGTCTATCGATCTCCTGTACGCTCATTATCTCCCCCACCTCTTCGAACACGACGGCTCGCATTGACATGACGTCCCGACAGTCGCCCGCGATCGGTTTAAACGTTCACAAGCAGAATTTCACGGGTCACCGTCCCTGTGGATGAATGCGACAACCGCCAGACGTAAACCGATTCTTCAAGTGCCCCGTACACCAACATATCGGTAGTGGAGCAGACATACAAGTATCGCGTGTACCCAACCGCAGATATAGCGAGTGAAGCTCGCAGACACATCAACATCTGTCGGGAAGTGTACAACCACGCACTCGGACGCTACGACGCTGCTCCAGACGGTGACAAACCCACGTACACCCAACTCCAGAACAAACTCCCCGCGTGGAAACGAAAGTGGAACTCGTGGAAGACTGTCAACTCCAAGTGCTTGCAGATGGCCGTCCGACGCATCTATTCGAGCCTCAGCATCCTCAAATCACTCAAATCTAACGGCTACAAAGTGGGGAAACTCAAGTGGAAATCTCCGAGAGAGTACCGCAGTATCGTGTTCAACCAATCAGGCTTTGACGTGGATAGTAACACGGGCCGAACCGAACACGCCACACTCGAACTCTCGAAACTTGGTACGATGGACGTTGACTACCATCGCCCCATTCCTGAAGGCGGTACAATCAAAGAAGTCCGCCTCAAGGAAGAAAAATCAGGGAAGTGGTATGCGTCGATCGTCGTTGACCACGACCCAGAATACCCTGAGAAACTGGCTGTCGAAGAGATCCACCTCGAAGATACTGTTGGTATTGACCTCGGTATCCTCAAGTTCACACATGATTCAGACGGCAACGCTGTGACTCCGTTGGCAGAGTCCGAAGACCGTGAGCGAATCGAGAAGCGTCACCGGGCACTGTCTCGAAAGCAACACGGCTCTGAGAATTGGGAGAAAGCCCGAATAAAACTCGCGGAAGCCTACGAACGCTTGTCGAACAAGCGCAAGGACTTCATCGAGAAGCTCGCTCGTTCGTACACGACACAGTACGATGCGGTGTTCTTGGAGAAGCTGAACGTTCGCGGGATGCTTGAACAGGACTCGAATGGGCGGAACATCGCGTCGATGTCGTGGAGTGACGCCATCAAGACGTTCGAGCGTCATGGCGACAAGAACGGGTGTCACGTCGTGACCGTCTCACCTGAGGGGACAACGAAGCGGTGCGCTCGCTGTGACGTGGAGTCCGACAAAGCACTCTGGGTTCGTGAACACTCGTGTCCGTCGTGTGGGTTCGAGGCCGACCGAGACGAGAACGCCTCATACAACGTTCTGAAACTCGGGTTGGAAGAATTGGGTATCGAGTATGATGTGGATGCGGTAGTAGGTCTGGGAGAGGCCGAATCAACGTCCGCAGAACCGCACGGTTCTGATGGGCTGGGAAAATCGTCCAGCGATTTTCGAACGCCTGCAGAGACTGCGCTCCCTACGGGTGCGGACGAGAGCGACACTTCGTCGTTCCGTGTCGTGCCTGCAAAGCGTGTCGTAGAAACAGGAAGCCACGGGTCACTCGACGTGGTAATTCACGCTTTCAGTGGAAGGTTCGATCGCCGTCTGGAGCTAGTTCCGTGTCGATAAAACCTTAACACGGTTCCTATCCAATCGGCGCGTATGGGCGACAACGAGAGACGGAACGATCTTCGGATGCCTGAAGGTGATGAGGTGTTCGCTATCGTGACGAACATGCTCGGTGCGAACCGGGTAAAAGTACGGTGTATGGACGGCACCGAACGAACCGCTCGAATT
>SKKJ01000073.1 GCA_007121575.1 Natronomonas sp. | reverse complement strand
CACCGACAACCGACCAACGGCCGATCTGTCACGGGAATTCCCGAAGCGCTTCGAGCCGCGAGTCGAGTGGTTCCGTCGTCGTTGCGAGTGAAACACCGTCAGCGCTCGCCAGCGCGGGCGCGTGTTCCCACAGCGCGTCTCGCTCGATCCCATGAAGCACGACTGCAGACGGCGTCGGCGTCACGACTCGTAAGGCGACAAGCGGCGATTCGCCGCGCGTGACGTCAGTAAACACCAACGCTCGGTTCGTCGATTGCCCGTAGAGGCGATAAAACTCCTCGCTGGACAGCCGTTTGATCGCCTCGACGCTGTTGATGACCGTGTGACCGGCGATAGTATCCGCAGTTCCGTGGACGATCGACGTTGCGCCGATGGACGTGAAAAACCGAGAGAGGGGAACGGTCGTCGAGTATTCTCGGAGATCGTAGACGACGTCCTGATCGAATCCGGCGGAGACGACGCGCGCGTGCTGTCTGACGCGATCACCCCCTCGTCGTTCATCGATCTTCAATAACCCCTCAACGACCCGTCGAACAACGGCAATACCGGGGTTCTTGCGGCGGCCACTCTCGTAATCGGAGACGACCGACGCCGAAACGTCGAGTTCGTCGGCGAGCGTCGTTTGTGCGACATCAAACTCCTCACGCCACTTTCGAAGGGTCGCGCCGGGATCGTCCGAAAGGGTGACCTCGCCGGCGATCCGTTCGGCGAGTTCCGCACGTGGATCGCGCATATACGAGGTTCTGATGGCAGAGGGTATAAGCGTGCCTTCGCGAGACACGCCTATAGTCGACGAAGACAACAGGGAGATATGCCACCGACACTCGTCAACGTCGCCGTCGGGATCCTGCTCGGGGTCGCGCTTTTGGGTGCGGCGTTCGATCGGCGTTCGATACTCGTTGTCGGCGTTGCTGCGGCGATTCCGGACCTCGATGCGGCCATCAGTCTGCTCGGGATCGGAGCGACGAACGCGACGCTGCACTCGATATTCGTTCCGATCGCGGCTGGGATGCTGTTGTACTACGACACGGAGATCCGGGAGAACTCGTGGCTGAAATCGAACTACGGCTGGTACGGCGCTCGAGTCGCGTGGGTCGCTCTCGCCGCGTACGCCCTCGCCGGAATCGGGTTGGATCTGTTCAGCAACGAGGGGGTAGTTATTTTATACCCGTTTTCGGACAGATACTACGCCGTCGTCGGTGGGTTCTTACTCTCGACACAGGAGGGCGTGATTCAGACGTACATCAGCTTCGGTGACGGGTGGTTCGAACTCGCGACACCCGGGACTATCGAAACGCACCACGTCGAGACGTGGACCGCCCCGGCAGGCGAAACGCGTCGGTTGCGGCTCATCGATTCGGGATGGCAAGCCGTGCTCGTGATCACCGCGGTCGTTTCAGTCCCCGCCAAATATCTCATCGAGCGGCAAGATCGCCTCGCGGCGGGTGAGCGCTGATGCCGTCATCGGTCGTCCACGTCGCCTTCGCGTGCATGCTAGCCGTCGGTCTCCTCGGCCGGTTTTACGACCGGCGGGCGCTCGCGATCATCGTCGGTATCGTCCTGATACCCGAACTCGATACCGCCTTGGGGTGGGTCATGGCCGGCGCACACCGGACCGTGTTGCACAACATGGTCATCCCCATCGTGGTCGGCGCCGTGCTCTACTGGGAGACGACCCGCGAGGACTCGAAGATTCGCTCGCGCTGGGGGGTTCGCGGCGTTCGGATCGCGTGGGTCGGACTCTTCGTGCACACGTTCGCTCACATCATGCTCGATTGGGCGCACCTATCCGGAATAAACTTTTTTTGGCCCCTTCGAGATCAGTTCTTCAACCTCGATGGCGAACTCGCCGTCTCGACGACCGAAGGCCTCGTTCAGACGTTCGTCCAACTCTCCGCGGACCCGGAGACCGGCCAAAGCGTGGTCGATGCGGGTCAGGGCGGAACGAGAGCAGATACACACGTTGCAAACCCCGCGCAGCCGTCGGCCGATCCCGAACCGGGACCGATCGACAGGCGATTTCCGATCGCCGTACGAGGCTGGCAACTGTATCTCGTCGTGGTAGGTGCGTTTACGCTCGTCGCAAAGCGGTTCCAGACACCGCGCCCATCAGAAATCGAAGGCGAATGAAGCGCGTATCCGACCGGTATTTTCCTTTAGCTATCGATCGCTCGTTATCGCGGCGAGCGCGCCACCGACCGCTCCGAAGACGACCGGGTAGATAATTCCGGCGATGAGGACCGCCGGAACGAGATCGGGCGCACCGGACGCATCACCGACCGTAACGGTGAACAGAAAGACGCCGGCGATCGAGAGGAGTAGATATCCGGGCGTGACGAGCGCGCCGGTGAGCGCGCCTTCGTTCAACTCCGAAACGCCGCTGTATCGACCGACGGCGAGTCCGGCGATCACTAAAAGCGCCGGCGGGATGAGATACAACAGGAGCGTGAATCCGTCCTCACCGCCGATGAACTGACGCGGTGGGGAAAACGGGCCCAAGCCGGTGTAGGAGACGTCGACGAGATGGGCGTTATAAAACACCCAGCCGACGAGTTCGTACGTCGCCGAATCACCTTCGAAAAATTCGATGATGCGATTGAGCGGCGACGTTTCGATGTCCGTTGCGACGAGCAGATACGTCAAGACGTATCCGAGAAGCCACGCCGTGAGACCGCCGACAGCGCTTTCGATGAACGGACGGCTATCAGTATCAGTTGTCGAAGACATACCGTTCGGTGGGAGACGCTGGGGTTTAAAAGGCTTTGTGGCCGTCTCGATCGAATCGGTTTAGTCTCGACGATCACCGTGACCGCTCGTTCGGATCGAACAGCTGAAACAGCGCCAATCCGAAAAGCGCCGCAACCGTCACCGACGCCAACAGTATCGGTGAGAGAGTGCCGATCGGACTGATTTCGGTCGTTCCAAGTGCGACGACCGACGCCACGAGAATCGCGATGCCGAATTCGAATCGGACGGCTTTCAGGCTCCGCTCGTGTGGAAGATACGGATCCAACTGGGACGCCACACCGTGAAGCTGAACCGTGTTCTGCTCGCTATCGAAATCGAGCACACCGAGTTCCGCCATCCTCCCGAGGTGGCACTGATATAACCCGGTATACACTCGCTTATACTGTTCTGACGAGAGTTCCTCGGCGGGAATCCCGTACTCCTCGGCCGCGACATACGTCGAGAGCTCCTTTACCGATAGCTCCGGACCGTGCGTTCGAAGGCACGTGAGAACCGCCCGACGGCGACTGTTTCTGAGGATGTCGAACATCTGATCTTTCGAGAGCTCTCTCGAGGCATCCTCATCACGAAGAGACCGGCCGTCGAGTTCCGTCTCGGTACTCGTGCGCTGTTCGGTGAAATACCCCTCCACCATCCGTCGCGTGGACGCTAGTAAGCCCATCATATCACCCACATACAGATCCCATATATATTGGTAATCACTCTTTTCTGTGAATGCCCTCGATCGATAACGCGGGAAATCGGAGACGAGAGACGAGTCTACATCGAATCTCGTGAAGTGAGCGAAAAAGCATCATTGGAATGAGGCCCGATATAAAATAAAACATATATGGCATATTTGAATAACGCAAATAACACAGAATAGAGGATTTGTACGGCATTCTTGGAAGTATCAGTCAAATAATCAACATATATGTAAACGGCCGATTGAGTCAGTGCTAAACAACGCATAAGCACTGAGCGATCAGAGTAGGAACTGTATAACGGGGCAAAAGCACCGTATACTCTCGATTACTAACGTCCCTCTCCACCTCGATCGAGGTATGGAGGAGATGATAGACCGACGACGATTCGTCGCGCTCGCCGGAGCCGCGGGGATCGTCACTGCGACCGGCTGCATCGGTGGGGGAGAAGAGACACCCGGTGAAAGCGAACCTAACGAGGGGAGCGAACAGACGTCAGAAAACGAGAGCAGCGAAGAGGACGGGCAGACGTCAGAAGACGAACAGTCCACGTCGTTCGAGTTCCCGCCGGGAGCGAACGAAAGCGGCATCGTCACCGAGACGGTCGTGGCGGGGACTCGGCAGTTCGTCGACGATCAACACCGGTATCGTGCGACTCACACTTACGAACTTGACTACGCAGACGCGCCCACGGACGACGTCGAACTGACCTACGATATCGATGACCGACTGGTTCACGAACAACAGCTCGAACAGGGCGTCGAAACCGACCGGTGGGCGACTCCCGAAAATGTCGTCGCCCGAACGGTCAATGCCGATGCCGAACGAACCGATCAGTGGACGACCGAGCGGGTCGGGTCGATGGCTCCACCGGGCGGTGCATTCAACCGGTATCCGTTCGAGGAAACGACCGCCCCATCGCTACTTCAGAGCGCATCGTTCGACTTCGAGGGGATCGTCACCGAAATCGACGGAGAAGGCGAGAACGAAGACGAAGACGAAGATGAAAACGACTCGAAACCGTCGTATGCACGGTATTCGGGCGATATCTCGAAAACGGACTCGCTCGAGCTCGCCCAACCGAAAACCGCCCGCATGCAGTATGAACTGCAATCCGTTTCGGACGGGACGGTCTCGGTGCTGCTCGCCGAAACCGGTGCGATCCACGCTCTCGAATACGAGTTCAGCGCCGAGGCGACCCGACTCACGCATGACGGCCGTGAATCGGTAGAGCTCGAAACACGTGGTGAGATCGAATTCGAGTACGACGACGAACTCGAGGCGGTGACGAAACCAGAGTGGGGCGACGCACCCGATCCGGATCAGTTCCGCCGGTTCGACCTCGCCGAAACGAGTCTCGGTCAGACGTATAAACTCGTCGGAGGGCCATCGCT
>SKKJ01000033.1 GCA_007121575.1 Natronomonas sp. | reverse complement strand
TCGTCAGCCTCGGCAAGGTCTTCGATCAGCCGGTGGGTCGACTCTGAAAGCGCTCGCTCGCTCGCCATCGTTTCGCTGAATTCGGCCAGTTCCTCGCGGGTGGGCAATTCGCCGTGCCACAACAGATAGAGGACCTCTTCGTAGCTGGTGTTTTCGGCGAGGTCTTCGATCCCGTAGCCGCGATAGATCAACTCGCCGGCGTCGCCGTCGATGTAACTCAACGACGATTCCGCGACCAAAACGCCCTCTAATCCCTTTTTCAGCTCCTCGGACATATGATATCGATTTCCGTGCCCGGGAAAAAAGGGTTGCCGTTTGACGAGCACCGTTCAGCGATCGGCGCTCGTTTCGATTTTCGAGCGACTGCACTGCGGAAAACTCGGCAGGTATCAGTAGGTCTATTAATACCGACGAGAGCAATAGCGGTAATGACGACCCTCGGCACCGCGAGCGCGTCACCCGGTGAGATGGATATCGGCCGACTCCCGGTTGGCGAATCGAGAGACGGATCCGAGGTCGGGCTTCCGGTTGCGGTAATCAACGGTCAACGAGACGGGAAGACGCTGTATATTCAAGCCGTCTCCGACGGTGACGAGCTCAACGGGCTCGGGGTGATAAATCGGCTCGTCCCACAGCTTGATCCCGCCGAAATCGCCGGCGATATCCTCATCGTTGGGATCGTTAACTACTACGGATTCCAAGTCGCCGAGCACCGAAACCCGATCGACGATACGAAGCTTAACCGAACGTACCCCGGAAATGCGTCCGGAACAGCCTCCGAGCGGATTTCGGCGGCGACGTTCAAAGCGGTGCGTCGATCGGACCTCGTGTTAGACCTCCACCAAGGCTCGACCTCCTGTATGATAGATGAAGTCCGCGTTCGCTGTGGCAGACGCCACCGGCTCCATCGCGACTGTCTCGAGTTAGCGAAAGTGTTTGGCTGCGGTTATATCCTCGATCGGAAAGGACCCGATGGACAACTCGCCCGCGTCGCCCCGGACGAGGGAATTCCGACGATCGATCCGGAGCTCGGCGGTGCCGTTGGGTGGGACGAAGCGTCGATTCAAAAGGGTGTCAAGGGGGTGTTCAACGTACTGTATCGGTACGGGTTCCTCGATGGAGACATCACGACGGCGACACAGATTCGAGCGACGGGATTCAGACAGTACGGTTCACCGGCGGGCGGGCTCGTCAACTTCAAATTCGAACTGGGTGATGAGATCCGAAGAGGCGAGACGCTATTCGAAATCACGGATCCGTTCGGGACCGTTAAACGGGAAGTCACGGCGAAATCGGACGGGATTTTCTGGAGGCACCGGCGGTTACCGCAGGTCGCGACCGGAGAGTACGTCTGTTCGATCGGGACGAATTTAGACGAGTACTGACAGCGAAAGAGATGGTCCATACCGACCTCGCATTTATATACGGATACGGACCCAGACGGCGTGTGACCTAGCGAGTAACCGACGAGCGATCGAGGTGGTAGCGCGGAAATCGCCGTCGAAAACGAGATCCGCCGGTTCGCCTGACCGAAACGCATAGGCCGACCGCCGATGACGTTTGGGCATGTCACTACACTGTCCAGAATGTGGGCAAAGGTACGAAGATCGGTGGCGCTGTCGCTGTGAGAGCCCGCTTCAGTTCGCCGAGACACCGCGGCCAACAGTCTCAGATCCAACGGAGGCCAACATCGATCCGCGGGAAGGGCTCTGGGCGTTCTCTGATCTCATGCCGGTCGATCGGCACGTCTCGCTCGGAGAGGGGTACACACCCCTCGTCGATGCACCGGCGTGGAACGCGACGTTCAAACTCGAGTACGTGTTCCCGACGGGGTCGTTCAAAGACCGAGGCGCGACGACGATTCTCTCGCGAGCTATCGATCTGGGAGTCGATCGGGTTGTCGACGACTCATCGGGAAACGCTGGAGCCGCGATCGCGACCTACGCTGCACGAGGCGGTCTCAAAGCAGAGATTTACGTTCCCGCCGATGTGAAAGAGTCAAAAGTCCGTGCGATACGCCGCGCAGGTGCGGACATCGTTCGGGTTGAGGGAACGAGAGAAGACGTAACCAACGCCTGTATCGATGCCGTGGAAGCCGGCGACGGATGGTACGCGAGCCACGCGTGGAATCCCGCATTCTTCGAAGGGACGGCAACGATGGCGTACGAGATCGTACATCAACGCGACTGGTCCGTCCCGGACGCGATCGTCGCGCCGCTCGGACACGGAACGATGTTTCTCGGCGCGTACCGAGGGTTCAAGCGGTTACTCGATGCCGGATGGATCGATCGGTTACCGAAACTCCTCGGAGCACAGGCGACCGGGTACGCTCCGTTCGCTTCGGCGCTTCACGATGATCTCGAAGCTGACGTTCACAACGAGATCGCGGACGGAATCAAGATTCGAGAGCCGGTACAGAAAACGGCGATTCTCGAAGCGATCGAGGAATCGGAAGGTGACGTCATCGCCGTATCTGAATCCGACACCGCGGCCGAACTGGATCGGTTGCACCGAGAGGGGTTTTACACGGAACCGACCTGTGCCGTCGCACCAGCCGCACTCAGGGCGTATCGAGAACGCGGTGTTATCGACGATGACGACGACGTTGTCGTTCCGCTTTCGGGAAGTGGATTAAAGCAGTGATACCCGCCATAAAGCCCGCGGAATCCGATCAGCGTTCGGGGTGTGTTTCCGCGTCGAAACCACCCCTGATAAGCGGCTTGGCGATATGTCGTCTCGCTCTCGGTGGAACTTCGTACCAGCCGATTTCTAGGGCGCGATCGATCGGTCGATCGATCTTCCCCTCGGCCGTCGTCTCACAGTCCCGACAACGATATCCCTGACCGCGGCCGGCGGATTTCATTGTCCGCTCACATTCCGGGCAAAGCGGCGTGGTGAGCTCCGTCCGGCGGAGTTCTCGAACGGCAAATTTCTCAAGTTTTAGCGTCCCACGGGACACTTCTCCGCACACGGTGAGTCGATCGCCAACACGAAGGCATCGAATTCGGTCACGAAACCGCTTCGTTGGCTCGAACGCGGCGCAGTCGATTGTCGTCCCTTCGTTGCCAAACTCGAAGAAAACATGGCCACCGCGACGGGTTGTCGGAGCCGAGAAAACGGCACCGTCAAGCCGATACGCATAGCCATCGCGAGCGTCTTCGACAGTCCCGGTTCGAAGATGACCGTCCGTCCCTTGGTTTGTGAGAAACGTTCGAGACCGGTCGATCGGTTCGCTTTCGATACGTTCGGCTACACGCTGAAAGGCCGTTGGATCGTCGCCGCGAATGCCGAACAACACCGGGCCCGGCGTTCGCGGAACGCAAACCGCTTCGCCAGTACCGCGGTCGACCGTGTCCCACACCCTCGGATAGAACGCGTCTGCGGCTTCGAAAACGCTTTCGAACCCGACCGCACGATCCGTTCCCCAGCGGTCAGCCGCTCGGTAGCAGATATGTTCGTACGTCCAGTCGTCGAACGCGTTCCAAGCGCCAATCGCCGCGAGTGCACCGATGATTCCACGGCCGTTTTTCCAGCCGTGAGAGCGGTAGTCGGCGGCGGTTAAACGGTCGACAGCCCGATCACGCGTATGGTGATCGCACACGGCGTCGTGAGCGAACGTTGCAACCGCTTTCGGGACTGACTCGGGGGATCCGGGGGCGACCACGAGACCGGGATTCGTCCGATCGTCCGTCGTCTCCGCCAGTCGATCGATAACACGTTTCGCGGTCTCGAATGCGGCTTCCGCCGGCGCGTCAGTGTGGATCGCGACAGCGGCGTTACCCCGAGTTTTGTGTTTAACCGCGGGATTACACCGGATGAGAAGCACTCGATCAACGGTCGCAGTATCGGCTTCGAGGCGTCTGGCGATCGTATCGCTGACATACGTTGTGCACATCCCCCGTTCGCGAGAGTCCGTATCGTCGAGTCCGATGACCGTCACTGGCGTTCGTATGTCGGCAGTGACTAACGGGGTTTCGATCCACGGGTGGGTATCTAACACACCACAGATCGTGATAACCGTCGGCAAAAGCGCAGGAATCGGGGAAACACATTTATGGAGCAAAACACTTACGTACCCCCATGAGCCGATCCGCACTGGTGGGAAACATCACCGCAATGTTCGAAGACGCTGGCTTTACGGTGAGTGACCGGTGTGCGATCCGACCGAAGAGTTTCGACATCGCAGCACGTCGCGGCGATGACGTGCTCTTGTTGAAGGTGCTCGCGAATATCGACGCGTTCGATGGCCACACCGGCGTCGAGATGCGCCGACTCGGAGAGTACCTCGATGCGACGCCGATGGTCATCGGCCTTCGGACGCGCGATGAAGAACTCGATCCCGGCGTGGTGTATTTCAGACACGGCGTTCCAGTGTTCTCGCCGGACACGGCGATGGATCTGTTCATCGAAGGCGTCCCGCCGTTGATTTACGCTGCGCCCGGTGGACTCTACGTCAACATCGACGGGGAGTTGCTCTCCGATATCCGCTCGGAACACGAGATGTCGCTCGGAAAGCTGGCCAAGGAGTTGGGCGTCTCCCGACGAACCGTCTCGAAATACGAAGACGGGATGAACGCCAGCGTTGAGGTCGCGGCCGAACTCGAAGAGATATTCGATCGGCCGCTCGCGAGTCCGGTGGATGTTCTCTCCGGCGCGAAAGACGTGCGAAGCGATATCGAAGAACCCGGAGAGATACAGGCGGATCCGGATGATGCCCAGATCGTCACGGTGCTCACGAGGGTTGGCTTCGAGGTACATCCGACGATTCGGGCACCGTTCAAAGCCGTCAGTGAGGATGAATCCAGACAGCGGAAGATGCTCACGGGGCATTCGAAATT
>SKKJ01000200.1 GCA_007121575.1 Natronomonas sp. | reverse complement strand
GACGACGAGGACGCCGAGCGGTTCCGAACCCGCTCGACGGAACACGACGTTGGCCCGTGGGTCATTCACAGCTCGTATCTCGTCAACCTCTGTACGCCGAAAGACGATCTCCGTGAGAAATCGATCGCATCGATGCAAGCGGAAGTCGACGCGGCATCGACGCTCGACGTTCCGTACGTCAACGTCCATCTAGGGGCGCATACCGGTGCCGGCGTCGAGGACGGCCTGGATAACGCCGCCTCCGCGCTTGCGGAACTCGACGTGCCTGATACCGTCACCATCCTCATCGAATCAGACGCCGGGAGCGGGACGAAACTCGGCGGTTCCTTCGAAGAACTCGCCGGCGTTCTCGATCGGTGTCCGCTTGAGCTTGATATCTGTCTCGATACGGCTCATATGTTCGCCGCCGGATACGATATTTCGACCCCTGATGGCGTCGATGAGACTTTTGAGGAATTCGACGAAACCGTCGGTCTCGAACACCTCAAATGCGTCCACCTCAACGACTCGAAACACGGGTGCGGAACGAACAAGGACGAACACGCTCACGTCGGTGACGGACTGATCGGTGTCGCGGGAATGCGCGCGTTCATCAACCACGACGCGGTCGAAGACGTGCCGCTCGTGCTCGAAACGCCGACCGAGGACGGAAAATCCTACGCGTGGAACATCGAGCGGGTTCGGGAGTTATCGGAACGATAAGCGTTCCCTCGGTGGGTTACGGGCCGCATAACTATCTCTCTATTCGATGTTTCTCGCGTATGCGATGTACGATCGCGTGTGAATGTGGGAACTCGTTGAACGTCGACTCTAACGATCGACATCCCGAGTGTCCTGACTGTCACGCCCGGTATGCGGTGACGATCACGCAGATACGGCAGGCATCCGAGTCGTCTGGCCGTTTATCAGCTAACTGATATACTCTCAGAGTTGGCCGTTTGCCCCGAACAGGTAGCGAATCGTATCCGACAGCGCGATCCGTACGGTTAACCACCCTTCCGTTCGACGGAGTAACCGGACACGACGATGGGTGCCGATAGCGCAGGGGGTGAAAGAAAGACAATCCCATGGCGATCACCGACGTTACACGTCATTTTAGCGAGTTCGCTCATGGGGGTCATGGGGGTTTCACTGATCAGTCCCATCCTTCCGGAACTTCGCAGTGTGTTCGGCGTTTCGGACGCACAGATCGGACTCGTCATCACCGTCTACACCCTCCCGGGTGTGTTTTTGACGCCGTTCATCGGGCTGCTCGCCGACCGACTCGGTCGACGAAGGGTCATTATCCCGTTACTTTTTATCTTCGGCATCGGTGGGGTCGGAATCGCGTTCGCCCGCACGTTCCCCGAGGTGCTGTTTCTCAGGTTTTTACAGGGTATCGGCGCCAGCGCACTTGTCACCCTCGCCGTGACCTTGATCGGTGATGTCTACGATGGATCGCGTCGCGACGCCGTTATGGGCGTCAACGCCAGTACGATCGGGACTGGCGCGGCGCTGTACCCGCTTATCGGCGGCGGGTTGGCAAGCATCCGATGGAACGTTCCGTTTCTGTTTTTCGGAGTGGGTATCGCCGTCGGCGTCGTCGCGTTCGCCTTCTTACCGGAGCCCGAAAACAGCGATCCCAACGATCTCCGGACGTATCTCGACGGCCTCAGTGACGTCGTCGTCAGCCCGACCGCGCTTCTCATTTTCGGTGCGATATTCACCGTCTTCTTCATCTTCTACGGCGCCGTTCAAACCGCGTTACCCCTGCTCTTGAGCGATGAGTTCGCCCTCTCGCCGGGAGAGATCGGTCTCACGCTGGCGATGGTCTCGGTCGCGAGTGCGGCTGTCTCATCTCAGTACGGACGGATCTCCGAGTGGCGAAGCGCATCCGAGTTGATCGCGCTCGGTTTCGTCGCCTACGGGTGTAGCCTGCTCGGCGTCTGGCTCGCCCCGTCGCCCGCCTTCGTCGGCCTCTCACTGCTCGCGTTCGGTGTCGGCTTCGGCCTCGTGATGCCGTCGATCGATACGGCGATCGTGACCGCCGTTTCCGACCGGCTTCGAGCCGGTATGATGGGGATGCGAACCAGCGTGCTCCGGCTCGGCCAGACCGCGGGCCCGATCGCGTTCACGCTTTTTGCGGAGACGGTTTTTCCGACACCGACGGCGGGATACCGAACCTTACTTTTCGGATGTGGGGTCACGATCCTCGCGATCGGGATGCTCGCGTATCCGTTCGTCCGGGAGTGATCGTTCGACAGCCGAAAACACCTTTTCGCCCCGTCTCGGTGGGCTTTTCTTCGGGAGCGCCCAAGCACGTCCGATGTGGGAGTTCGATGCCGAGTACTTGCGCGAGACCCGTCGAGGAATGTGGGCCGACAGCCGAGAGGCGCTCTCGGGACTCGAACTCGATCGCTGTGAACGGATCCTCGATGTCGGCTGTGGCGAGGGTGCACTGACACGAGTGCTCCGAGATGAGTGTCCGGGTGAGGTCGTCGGCTGTGACCGAGACGCTCGACTGCTCGCCGAGATGGAAGGGCCGACCGTACAGGGCGACACCTATCGACTCCCGTTCACCGACGATAGCTTCGATCTCGTCGTCTGCCAGGCGCTTTTGATCAATCTCTCTGACCCCGCCCGTGCGGTTCGAGAGTTCGCCCGCGTCGCTCGCGATCGGATCGCTTGTATCGAGCCGGACAACGGCGCAGTCGCGATCGAATCGAGCGTCGACACCGAAGGCCGACTTGCCGAAGAGGCCCGGCGTCGCTATCTCGAGGGAATCGAGACGAATGTCGAGTTGGGCGCTGACGCCGTGGATCTGCTCCGTGACGTCGGGCTCTCGAACGTGAGGGTCGTCCGGTACGATCAGGTGCTTCGTACCGAAGCGCCATACACCGACGCCGACGTTCGGGCGGTGAGCCGCAAGGCGAGCGGTGCCGGACTGCGTGACCGTCGAGAGACGATGGTCGGAAGTGAAGAAGCGCTCGACGCACTGCGCGCCGATTGGCGTGAGATGGGACGGGAGGCCGCACGCCAGCTCTCTCGGGGGGAGTACCGACGTATCGAAACGGTTCCGTTCTACGTCACCGTTGGCGAGTTGTGACGGCTGTCTCGTCGGCTTCGAGATCGCTCGTCCCCGACCGGTTTCATTCGATCCCGAGCGGGTCGAGATCGATCTCCGCGATGAGGTTTGCTGCCCGATCGTACGGCGATTGATCTTTCTCGCTCGTTTCAGACCGAACGCGGCCGGCTGATTCGAAGACCCGATCAACGAACGCTTCGCGAGCGATTCGGTTTTCGAAAAGCCCGTGTAGATACGTCCCGAGAACCGCGCCGTCGATGGCCCCTTCGCCGTCGAAGGGTCGTTCGACGGGGTCGAGAACTTCGCTGTCTCCCATGTGAATCTCGTAGCCGGAGACGACGCCGTTTGCACCCTCCAGTGGACCACCGCCGGCGAGTCGCCGTTCGACCGGTTTGACCGTCTTCTCGGGGCTAAACCGAGTTTCGATCGGCAACAGCCCAACGCCCGGAACGGATTTCGCTTCGCCAGTCCCTTCGATGTCGGCGTTTCGCAACCGCTCGCCGAGTAGCTGATAGCCGCCACAGAGCCCGACGATCGGCCCGTCGAATCCCCGAAGCCGCTCGTAGAGGCCGGCTTTTCGCGCCGCGATCGCGTCGTCGACCGTGTTTTTCGTCCCGGTGAGCACGACCGCGTCGACGGAAATCGGTGCATCGAGCGGAAGAAAGCGGACTCGAACGCCGGGTGTTCGCGCGAGCGGTTCGACGTCGGTGACGTTCGATGCTCTCGGAAACCGTGGAACGGCGATCGTAACGGATTGTTCCTCGGGGACGCCGTCGTCATCGCCGAACGTCCCAAACGCGTCGAGTGCAGGGAGCGCGACGCTGTCTTCTTCGGGGAGTCCGGGATCGTCGTACGGAAGCACACCGAGAACCGGAACGCCGGTTCGCTCCTCGAACGCTTCGAGACCCGGTTCGAGAATCGAACGATTGCCTCGAAACTTCGTGATGACCGCTCCGACGATTCGCTCGCGGATATCCGTCGGGACGAGTTCGAGCGTACCGAGGAGTGAGGCGAAGACGCCGCCGCGCTCGATATCGGCGACTACCAGAATGTCGGCGTCCGCAAAGCGCGCCGTCTCGATATTCGCGAGGTCGCGGTGATGCAGATTGATCTCCGCGATAGAGCCCGCACCTTCCGCGATAACGAGATCGTTCGCCTCAGCGAGCCGTTCGTGGGCGGCTTCGGCGGCCTCTCGAGCGCACTGCCAGTGAGTCTCGTAGTATTCACCGGCGGCGAAATGATCGATCGCCTCGCCGTCGATGACGAGCTGTGATTCGCCGTTCCCCCGGGGTTTCAAAAGGACCGGATTGTGATCGGTCGTCGCGGATATTCGGGCCGCGTTGGCCTGGACGTACTGTGAGACGCCGATCTCGCCGAATCCCGTTCCCTCCGATCGCGCGACCGCGCGGGCGTTGTTCGACATGTTCTGGGCTTTGAACGGCGCGACATCGACGCCTCGGTCGGCGAGGCACCGACACAGCCCGGCCACCACCGTCGATTTTCCGACGTGACTCGCCGTCCCGGCGACCAGAACCGTTCGTGCTCGCGTCACATAGCGAGCGTGGGGGTGGAAGCTACATACCGCTTACGCGTCCTCAATCGTCGAATCGTAGTGCAGCTTACCGTCCCCCGATCAGCGACTGACAGAACCGAGAGACTCCGGAGGTGTACGTTCGATCCATGATAACCGTTAATATGCGCCGTTCTGTCCACTATACTACGATGTCTGAGGACGATACGCAACTGGAAGCACGGCTGGCTGAACAGGAGTCGTTCG
>SKKJ01000282.1 GCA_007121575.1 Natronomonas sp. | reverse complement strand
CGAGTTGCGCTCGCGGTTTGGGTCCGTCGACCCACGCGCTAACGTCGTCTTCGACCTCGTCGATCCGTTCGTACCGCGTTTCGAGATACTCTTTCAACGAGCTCTCGCCGCTTCGAAGCGCAGCGGCTGCTTGGGCGAGTGGTGCGGAATGTGTGGTCATCGATCGTGATATCGGCCTCTCGTCGTATTGGTCTATCGGCATGGGTGCCGATCGCTTTCGATCAGGTCAGATCTCTCGACATCGTCCGTCCGCATCCTCTTGTCTCGCTTCGTTTCCAGTCCGATTCGAACGGTGAAGGACAAGTGTTATGATATCATACCTGAAACCGCAACCAATGTCCAAGTATACACCAGAACACGACTCGTTTCCACTGGCTGATCAAAGTGATGAAAAGCCGCTGGACGGGATCACGGTTATCGATGCGGGGAACCTCGTCGCGAGCCCGGTCGCGACCGGGCTGCTCGCCGATTTCGGCGCCGATGTGATCAAGCTCGAACACCCGAAATACGGGGATGGCCTTCGCCAGCTTGCCCCGCATAAAGACGAGGTCCCGTTGTGGTGGAAAGTAACGGACCGAAACAAACGCTGCGTTACCCTCGATCTCTCGTCTCCGGAGGGAGCAACAGTCTTCAAAGACCTCGTTGCCGAGGCGGACGTCGTGACGGAGAACTACCGTCCTGGAACGATGGAACGGTGGGGTGTTGGATACGATGACCTCAAAGAGGTCAACGAAGGTATCGTCATGCTTCACATCTCTGGTTTCGGCCAGACCGGGCCGTACAGCGATCGACCGGGATTCGGCCGAATCGCCGGTGCGATGAGCGGCATGACGAACCTCATCGGCGAATCCGACGGTCCGCCGATGACGCCCGGATATCCGCTCGCCGATGGCGTCTCGGGCGTCTTCGGTGCGCTCGGCGTGATGGTCGCGCTGTACTATCGCGACCTCAACGGCGGCGTCGGTCAAGAGATCGATCTCGCCCTTTTTGAGTCGCTGTTCCGACTCCTCGAATCGAATCCCATCGAGTACGACCAACTCCAGACAGTTCCCAAACGCAATGGAAACACCCACGAGTACGTCGCGCCGAGTTCGACTTACGAGACCGCCGACGGCCAGTATCTAACGATGACCGCATCGACGCCGAGTATCTGGGAGCGCCTCTGCCGAGCTATCGACCGCGAGGATATGCTTGAAGACCCCCGATTCGAAGATAACGCGGCCCGCGTGAAACATTCGGATGCTGTCAACGGTGCGGTTCGAGAGTGGGTGAACGAACGCACACGAAAAGAGATCGAAGCGGCCTTCGATGAACACGACGTTGCCTACGGTTTCGCCTACGACATGGAAGACATCTTCAACGATCCACACTACCAACAGCGCGGTTCGATGGTCCGAGTCCCTGACGAAGAACTCGGCGAAGCAGTGGTTCAAGACGTCGTTCCTCGGTTTAGCGAATCACCGGGGAGCGTCGACCACCTCGGTCCACGGATGGGTGAACACAACGATGAGGTCTATGGCGACGAACTCGGCTATCCCGAAACACGCCTCGAAGAGCTCCGCGAAGCGGGGATCATCTAAATGACGATTCCGAGTCCGCAGAACCGCAACCGGCCGTACCCGCGCCGGACGCTTCTGTACACGCCCGCTGACGCCCGCGAACGAATGGAGAAAGTGCCGAAATACGACGCGGACGGCGTCGTCTTCGATCTCGATGATTCGGTGCCGGACGAACATCTCCCCGAGGCGAGACAGAACATCCGTGAAGTGACCCGCGACGTCGACTTCGATTCGATGGAGGTGATCGTCAAACTCGATGCCTACGAGACGAACTTGTGGATGGATGACCTCGAGGTGGCGCTCGAAAGCGAGGTCGATGCGGTCGCGATGCCGAAGATCGAACACTCTAAAGAAGTTCAGACGGTGGTCGATCTGATGGAACGATACGCCGGACCGACGCCGGAACTCATCTTGTATATCGAGACGCCGGAGGCGGTGATCCGATTGAACGACATCGCCGAAACGGCCCGACAGCTCGACCCGGTGACTGGCATGATCTGTAGTTGGGGCGATGACATCACCCGAAACATGGGAACCATGCCGCCTCGATTCGGCGATACGAGCGTCGGACAGCACCTTGGAGACTGGCTGAGCAACTACGTCGCGCTCGCGGCGACCGGTGCCGGTCTCGATCCGATTTCGTATCCTCACGTCGAGATTCACAATCACGAAACGCTTCGAACCCGTGCGGAGTACGCTCGAGATAGCGGCTACGTCGGTCAGCTGGCGCTCCATCCGACCCAACTGGAGACGATCAACGATGTTTTCACCCCTGATGAAGACGACGTAGCCCGCGCGTTACGTCTCGCAGAGGAATTCGACTCGATGGAGTCCGACTCGGTGCTCATTGATGACATCTTCATCGATCAAGCGATGGCCGTTCATTACCGGCAGTTCATTGCGCGGTATGAGGAAATCACCGGTAAGGACGCCGCTTCACTGATCGAGTGAATCGTTAGGGTCGTTCACTTGAACCCCTCTTACCGGTTCAGCTCTGGGCTTTAACTCTCTCTGTAACCATCGTCGATCTCAGTATATGCGGACGTTCATGAGGGCTCTTCTTCCATCGCTGATTTTCGCAGTTCGATGATGAACACCGCACCGTTCGGATCGTTGTCTTCGACCCACACATCACCGCCGAATTGGTTCACGAGTGTCTCTACGAGATACAGACCGATACCGGTGCCCGGACTGTCTATGCCTTTTTCACCTTTCCCGAAAATCTGCTTCTTTTGATCATCGGGCACACCGGGCCCGTTATCTGCGATATGTATGTTGACGGTTTCGGGATGCTCTACACAACGAACGGTGATTGTTGGCGTTTCTTTGTCGTTGTGCCGGACCGCGTTTTCGAGCAAGTTTCTGAAGACGGACGAAAGCATCAGACTCCCTTGGACGGACACGTGGGGAATCTCGCCGGAGACGGTAAACTCTGCGTCCGGAAACGAGTCGTGAACGGCTGCGAGTTCGACTCTGAGGACCTGTTGTATGTTAATCGGTTTCATCTCGGCTGTCTCATCACCGGAGAGGGATTCGACGAATTCGCGTGAGGTCTCTGTGAGTTCGATCACGTGGCGCGACTTCTGTAACACGCGTTCGAGCGCCTCTTTTCCTTCGTCGTCGAGGTGATCTTCGAGGAGCTCAGCCCAGCCGAGTATGACCGCCATATCGTTTCGGATGTCGTGTCGAACGACGCGGTTCAACGCTTCAAGTTGCTCGGTTTTCTCTTCGAGACGCTTTCGGTACGATTCTCGATCGGTAACGTCCGTCAACGCTACTAAGTGTCCCGTCGTTACGTTTCCGGATATAAACGGCGTGTGTGAAACGTCGTATAATCGAGGTTCGCCGTCTCGCGTAATCGTTACGATGCTTTCGTCTGCGAAGTGACCTTCGAGTGCTGGCGTGACTGCCGTAATCGGCTTACCGATCGAATCGTGAAGGGCTGGGAAAATCGCGTGTGCGGCTTGATTATAGTCTCGAACACACGTGTCCTGATCGAGGTATATCGCGGGCTTGTCACTTTCAGCCGTTAGCCGAATCGTCTCGAAACGCTGGTTATAGACGAACAACGTTCCGAGCGCGAATACTGCGACACCGGGTGGCTCATACATCAGTGGCAGTAGCCACTGGACCTCACCGCCGAGAATCGTTGCGATCGCTGGAATTCCGGTGATTCCAATCAGAACGATCAGAGGTCGGCTGTCAGTACCCGTGTAATGGAACCGTTCGATGAGCATGAAAAAGCCGATCGCGATGATCGCATAAGATAATCCGAGCACGATCCAATAGAGCAGCTGATGCTGGATAGCGAGGTGTGGAAACGGGTCCGTCGTCCATTCGGTGGTGAAATAGAGATCGTGCAACGGATTCGTGACCTTGAGCGCGACGAAAAATAAAAATACAACGAGCAGGAGGTTTCGAAACGGAGCTTTCCTTGGGGGCCGGCCGGTGTACGCAGCACAGAAGTACAGCCACGCACCGACGGCGACGAACGCGACGATAAATCCGATTGTATAAAACCCGACTCTGAGCGAGTCTGTCGGCGCGAGGAGATATCCGACGTATCCTGTCGACCAGACCGCGACCGACAGGAGCAAGGCGACGAGGCCATCTCTCGTTCCCGGATGTTGGATGGAACGCGCTCGCGGGAGGCTTCCGAGACATAGAATCGCGGGAACCGCGAACAGGAGGACGTGAGCAAAAAGGAGCGAATCCATCTCGGTTCGTCCGACCTTTTTTTGCGCAATTGATAACTGTTTGGAAAGGTGAGGAGACCTCCTCGTGTGAGACGATACTCGATACGATTGAATCAATGGTTGATATCTCATCTGATAATAGCTGCGTCTTATCAAATCGAAACAGAGCAACAAGCTCCGGGTGCGGAGAGATTATGCTACCATGCATTCCAGAGTGATGCATGACTGTCTCTGACGAAGAACGGATCGATTCGCTGGCTGACCTCGAGCTAATCGTCGATGCCGATGCACACGTCACCGAACACGTCGACGATTTGCTTCCGTACATCGACGATCGACACTCGGGGGTCCGAAAAATCATCGGTGGAGCAAACCACCGTCTCTATGACGTCTATACGATCAATCACCCCACGCCACCATCGATTCACAGCGAGTTCGGCGATATCTACAGCGAAGAAAGCGCGCCGACACGCGCCGACGAAGCGAAGTTAGGGGAGATGAGCGAGTTCGATATCGATTACGGGATTCTCGATCCGACGTTGAATCTAGCGATCAACACGGTCGATAACCCGCTCTATGCACGTGTGCTCGCCAACGCTT
>SKKJ01000068.1 GCA_007121575.1 Natronomonas sp. | reverse complement strand
TCGGCGCTGATGTCGTGTTCTGGGATGAACCACACTGGTACATGCCGGAGTGGTACGGCGAGACCACGCCCGAGGGATCGTGGAACTGCCGGTGTGCGTCCTGCCAGGACCGGTATCGGGAGCGCTACGACGAACAGCAGGGGATCTTCACGGACTACCTCGCCGGCTCCGGTATCCAGCTTCGGAGCGGAAGCGACTAACAAGAGCTCGTCAAGCGATCGGGTTCAGATCCGAGAGCGCGAGAGGCGCTGCTCGCCAAACAGCGCGCACGAGAAGTGATGATGAACGCCGAGGGAAAAACGGACGCGCTGGCCGAAATCCTCGATCGGCACCGCGAGGATCGAGTCATCGTCTTCACCGCCTACACGGACCTCGTATACGAGCTCGCTTCGCGGTTTCTCATTCCGCCGATCACGAACGAAACCGGAGCCGACGAGCGGCGCGAAATCCTCGATCGCTTCCGACGGGGTAAGTACTCTCGTATCGTTGCCGCGAACGTTCTCGATGAGGGTGTCGACGTACCCGACGCTAACGTGGCAGTCGTCCTCTCTGGATCGGGGAGCGAGCGGGAATTCACCCAGCGGCTCGGCCGGGTGTTGCGGCCGAAAGACGATGGGGGGAGAGCGCTCCTCTATGAGGTCGTCACGAAAGAAACCGCAGAGGAACGAATCTCCAGACGGCGACGATGAGGCAGAAAACCGATCGGTGGTGAGACCGATACAAGCGTTTTTGCTCCACCGAATCCAACGGCAAGTATGCTCGATTATTTCGATCTCGAATCGGACCTCGATCAAGAGGGGCGAATGGTCCAAGAGACTGCCAGATCGTTCGTCGAAGATCGGATCAAACCGGATATCGGCGAGCACTGGATCGAGGGCACGTTCCCGAAAGAACTCATCACCGAAATGGGCGAACTCGGGTTTTACGCGCCCAATCTCGAGGGATACGGCCTCCCAAACCTCTCACAGCGCGCCTACGGGCTCTTGATGCAAGAACTCGAAGCGGGTGATTCCGGAATTCGATCGATGGCCTCCGTCCAAGGCGCACTCGTGATGTACCCGATTCACGCCTACGGCAGCGACGAGCAAAAAGAGGCGTATCTCTGGGATCTCGGCGCGGGCGAGAAAGTCGGCTGTTTCGGGCTCACCGAGCCTGAGCACGGGTCGAACCCCTCGGCGATGGAGACGTACGCCGAACGCGACGGTGACGAGTACGTCCTCAACGGGACGAAGACGTGGATCACCAACTCGCCGATCGCCGACGTGGCGGTCGTCTGGGCGAAGGACCGCTCGGCAGAGAGTGGAGCGATCGTCCGCGGCTTCCTCGTCGACACCGACACTGACGGCGTAACCACGAACAAGATCGACGAGAAACTCTCGCTGCGGGCTTCGATTACCGGTGAGATCCACCTCAACGACGTTCGAGTAGAAGAGACCGCCGTTCTTCCAGGCGTCGAAGGGATGAAAGGGCCGCTGTCGTGTCTCACGCAAGCCCGATACGGAATCGCATGGGGCGTGATCGGCGCGGCGAGAGACTGCTTCGAGACCGCTCGCCAGTACGCGATCGATCGAGAGCAGTTTGGCGGTCCGATCGGTCGGTTCCAGCTCCAACAGGAGAAACTCGCCGAGATGGCGACCCAGATCACGCTGGCACAGCTGCTCGCAGACCGGCTGGCCGAGCTGAAAGAGCGCGGCGACATGCGCCCACAGCACGTCTCGATGGCCAAGCGAAACAACGTCCGAATGGCTCGCGATCAATCGCGAATCGCGCGTGAGATGCTCGGCGGAAACGGCATCACCGCCGACTACTCGCCGATGCGGCACATGGCGAACCTCGAGACGGTCTACACCTACGAAGGGACCCACGATATCCACACGCTGATCCTCGGCGAAGATCTTACGGGACTCAAAGCGTATCAGTGAACGACCGAGGCAGACTCAAGCAAATAGCGCCGAAATGTCTCAGAACCGTTCCCACTCGCTGATCGCTTTTCGCCATTCCTCAGGGATCGGGACGGATTTCCCCGTCTCGCGGTCGGTGTTGACCTGAATCGTTTCGGCGGTGGCCGCGACCGTCGTCTCGTCGGTATCGGGGTCGCTCGCTCGAATCTCATACTCCATCGGAATGCTCGAGTTCCCGAGTTCGGGAACTCGAACCGCGACTTCGACCGCTTGCTTTCGGGTGATCTCGTTTCGGTACTCGACGTGTAAATCCGCGACGACCGTGTCGAGTTCCTCGAACGGAACGCCGACGACCTCATCGTAATATCGTCCGCGCCCTTCTTCGAGATATCTCACGTAGGGAACGTTGTTTACGTGCCCGAGGGTATCGAGATCTCCGAACCGGACATCGATCGGGGTGACGAACCGGAACTCGCTCATACATACAGTCTCTCCGGGGGAGACCTAAAGATGTGGCAGTTCGGTACCGTCTCGGTCAAAACACACGAGTGCGCTTACGCGTCCTCGAGCGCTTCGAACGTTTTCTCCGCCCACGTGACGGCAAACGGTGCACCGTGTTCTCGATACGCGGCGGTATCGAGTGCGTCGAACGGTGACGGGAGTTCGACGTCGTGTTTGACGGCGCTGCAAGCCAGTTCGGCCGCATCGCTAAAGGACGTTCGACCGAGCGCGACGGCACGGGAAAGGTCCGAAAGCCGCGGTTCGAGGCGCTCGCCGGCATCGATCCATTCGGCGTGAAGCTCGGGAGCGGTCTCACGCCAATCAGCAAAGATCTCCTGCGTATAGAGCCCCGTGTAGGCCGTATAAAGCGCGGCGGCGAGTTGATAGGTTTCACTCGGTGAGAGCGGGACCGAATCGGCGAGCGTGCGGTACGCGTCTTCGAAAAATCCGAGGAAGTGCTCGGGACATTCGAGACCGACTTCGACGAGCGCCTCCGCGATGAGAAATCGGACGAAGCCGTCCGGCGATCCAGTCAGCCTCGGTTTGACGAACACCACCGGTGGTGTCGTCTGTCTCGTCCAACACACCCCGCCGTCGCCGGGAGCTCCGATCGTGAACGTCCCGCTTGCGAGCCGATGAAGCGTCTCCGGAGCGTTCTTCGGGATCCACGAGTCGTCGTAGGCGATCGGGTCGACCGCTTCGACGACTGCGAGAAGGTTCTCCGCGACGGGCGACGGAAGCGTCTCGAAATCGCGCTGGACGTCGAAGACCATCGTTTCGGGTGCGTGCTCGTCGCGAACTCGAGCCAACTCGCCCGAAAGCTCCCGACGATCGAACATTACACGAAAGCGATGGCGACGAGTAACAACAGTCCGACGATGACTGACGCGCCGATAGTACCGAGTACGACTTTAGTGGCTTGGCTCATATCCGGTCGGTTCTCTGGGGAACGTTTTAAAGGCTTCAGTTCGGTGTCGGCGAAACCGAACACGAGCGGAACGGTTCTCCATTGGAAACGAAGGGGTTAACGGAAACGCGGGTGATGGAAGATGCCATCACCCGCTGCTGTTTTTCTCCGCCCATGGCCGAAGAATTGAATAGACGGTCCGGGAGATCGGTGCCTCGATACCGTGCTCGTCGGCTTTTCGGACGATCGTTCCCTGCAGTGCTTCTAGTTCCATTCGCTTGCCGTTGGTCAGATCGTAATGAAGTGAGGAGTACGTATCGTAGTCGAACCCGCGCGCGAACTCGATCCACTCTTCGATCACGTCATCGGTCACGTGAACGCCCTCGGCAGCCGCCACGTCCCTCGCTTCTTCGAGCAGTCCGACGAACAGATCCCACGACTCCTCGACGTCTCGAATCGCTCCGATCGGCAGCCGAATGGCGGCCGTCACGCCCGACATCGCGGAGATGAACGTATACTTGTTCCACAGTTCCGTCCAGATCTCCTCGGAGAGAACACCCTCCATCCCATCGGCGTTTTGACACAGCTCGTCGAATCGCTCGATTCGTTGAGTTCGACTCCCATCGAGCTCGCCGTAGACGATTCGTGCTGGACCGTCCGTGTGTTCGATCACACCCGGATCTGCGATCGTCGAAAAGATATACGTCACGCCGCCGAGTACCCGATCCCGGCCGATCTCGGCAACGAGGTGATCCTCGTTTTCGACGCCGTTTTGCAACGAGATCACGGCCGTATCATCATCGAGAAGCGGGTCCATGTTATCGGCTACCGCTCGGGTATCAAACGATTTGACACAAACTAGAACGACATCGCATGTCCCGATATCGGCCGGGTCGTTCGTCGCTGGGAGATCGACGGCGAAATCGCCGTGGATACTTTTCACGTGGAGACCTTCCGAGTTGAGCGCATCGAGATGCGCACCGCGCGCAATCAGATGAACGTCCGCACCGGCTTGAGCCAATCGTCCACCGAAATACGCACCGATACCACCCGCCCCGTACACTGCGATTTTCATGATCGTTATCGGTCGGTCAGCGACTTGGCTTTTCTGTCAATTCGCGTATGACCAAGAGCGTACTCAATTGTCGAATCGAGCCTGCACGAACGGCTGGGCGTCTTCGACTTCACCGATGCGCGAATCCGAAAGCAAGACAGCTTCGGTCTCTTCGAGTGGAACGGAGAGGTTGATCTCTTTCGTTCGGCCGTATCGACCCTTCGAAACGACGATCGCGTTGACGATACCGAGCATATCGAGTTCGCTTATCAGATCGGTGACCCGACGTTGGGTGAGCACGTCGGCATCGATCTCCTGACACAGCCGCTTGTATATGTTGAACACCTCGCCGGTGTTGATGTTGTGAACGCCGTTCTTTTCGAGCAAGATCGTCGCATACAACACGAGTTTAGACTGTGTGGGCAGCGTTCGAACGACCTCAACGACGCGGTCGAGTTCGATCTTCTCTTGGGCGTGTCGGACGTGTTTCTCCTCGACGGTTTCGGTTCGGCCGCG
>SKKJ01000333.1 GCA_007121575.1 Natronomonas sp. | reverse complement strand
TGGGTCGATAGAACCCTCACACCCACACCGCATTATTATCAGTCTGATAAGTGGCCGCCGCTGCCCGCAGGCGCTTTTGCCCTTCGAACCGGGCAAAGGTTGGTTCGTGGACGTCCCATCGCCATCGGTCGGTCTCAGAGCCCCCTCCCACAACCGGAAACGCCGAAGCACGTGGAACAGGAGAGCTGAGCAGGGTTGAAGAAGAGAGTTATATTATTCGTTTTCGCTCGCGCGTGTGGGTGAGCGTCGAATCCGTCATTCATCGGTTAAGCCACGCTGAAATCGCGGAGGCACGGCTAATATACGATTCTTGATATGCCGCCGCGAGCGAAGATACGCTTAGGCGTAGACAAAGCAAATTAACAACATATTATTACACCACTAGGGCTGTAATGGCAGACAATCGGAACTGTTTACGGTAAAACCGACAGACGTGAACGTTGTCAGTAATAGAAAAAGAATAAATTAACCTATATTTTGGTGGGTAATGACGAAATTGTAATATTGCGAGATTCGGCGAAATTCGGCGAAAGGACGTGCAATGCTGCGAAACGGTTCGAAAATGTCTGCTGGCTTTTTTTAACCCCCGACAATAGAGGTGATCGATGACAGCATCAGAAATGAAAACCGCAACGACGATCGAAGGCGACGGATCGAACCGGACGGAGGCGGAATCAACGTCGGAGACCGAG
Source organism: Natronomonas sp. (assembly GCA_007121575.1). Lineage (GTDB taxonomy): Archaea > Halobacteriota > Halobacteria > Halobacteriales > Haloarculaceae > Natronomonas. The sequence continues at coordinate 4,191 of SKKJ01000333.1, read as the reverse complement.
CAATCGAGCGCGCTTGCGGAAGAGAATCCGGAAGCCGACGTGCTCGATCTGGACGATGTATTCCACATCCTTCAGAATGAGCGGCGGCGAAGCGTGCTTCGGTACCTGAAGGACGTCGATGATGATGTTATCGAGATGCGCGATATGGCCGTACAGATCGCCGCGTGGGAGAACGATACCACCGTCCAACAGCTGTACTCGGACCAACGCCAGCGCGTGTACATCGCGCTGTATCAATCACACCTGCCGAAACTCGACAAACTCGGATTGATCAATTACAACAAACCGCGCGGGTACGTCGAACCGAAGCCGCTTCTCGATGACGTCCTCGCATACCTCGACCCGGAGCCGGTTTCGGACTCCCCGGCCACCGAGCCATCCCGAGCGCGGGCATCGAACGAACACGCAGTGTTCTTCGGTACCACCGGCGTCGCAACGCTTCTCGTTGCGGCCGGAGCGCTCGGGATGACCCCAGCAGTGCTCTCCGGAATCGGGATCGCTGCGACGGTCTTGCTGTTGTACGTCGCAACGATTACGTACACCCACGGCTCCGATCTCGGTTCGATGCTCGCTTCCGAAAACTAATCCGAAAAAGCTCAGGTCGTAGACGGCAGCATACACATAGCGATCGTTCGACTTATCCGGCGATTACAGTCTCAGCGTCGAGAGAGTTGCTCCAATGCCCAAAAGTGAACCTGTGAGACATTGTTCACAGCGTCGTCTTAACGCGGTCTAAACGCGACGTGACGAACCCCACAGTTGCCGGTTTCGCCTCCGTTCGAACATGGTGAGCTTATCGAACGGATAATTAACTCCGGTGAACGCACAGGAACTCATAAATGAGTGAGCAATACAACCGCTATCGACGAGTGCGTGGTCGCGTTCGAGAATCACCCGACGATCAGAGAGACCAATGACTTCGCTCTCGGCCGTTGAAGGAATCGCCATACTGGGGACGGTCGGCGTCATCTCGATTCTCGTGTACGGATATCTCAGTCAGCAACAGAGATCACCGGGAAACACCGTTTTACCCGGCACCCATCGGATACCCCATTCGACACTTTTTGATCGGTCGTCGGATGACGCGTGGGAGCCGACCAACATCCCAGTCAAACCCGAAGAGGGCTTATATTACACGGACGAAGAGCGTGTTCTTCGATTGCTCATCGCCAGTCACGGTCGAATGAAGCAATCGGATATCGTCCATGAGACCGAATGGTCCAGTGCAAAAGTGAGTCGCCTGTTGCACCGAATGGAGAACCGGAGCGATATCTCACGGGTTGCTGACGGACGGACAAAGATGGTGTATCTCGGTCGCTATGGCGATACCGGGGAAGAGACGAAGCGAGCGTCCGAGAAGTATCAGCGTTAGGGCACAGATAGCAAACGCCCTAGTGACCGAAAGGATGGGTAATAGATGTCGGTCGTCTTCAAAACGTCACTGATACGCTCGGTCGGATTCGACGAGACATCTCGGGTGTCGAACGAATCAGAACGCGTGGGCAGGAAAACCGATGGTTGAAGACGAGATATCCACCCTTTTGGTCGGGATCGACGGCGTGTGTGCAGGCATCATCGAGTCGATCGCCGAGAACGGTTCGCTGCCGAACCTCACTGCGTTGCTCGATCGAAGCATAAGCGCTCCGTTAGAATCACAGGTGCCGCCGACGACGACCAGCTCGTGGACATCGCTCTGTACCGGCGTCAATCCCGGGACGCACGGCGTCTTCGGCGATCACGCCATCCAGAGAAACGACTCGACCGCGAACGAGATCGCTGAACTAACCATCTGGGAACTCCTCTCGTTCAACGGCAAACGGAGTGTCGTCGTCAACGTTCCCGGGAGTCAACGGCAGCGAGCGTTCGACGGAGCGCTCGTTCCCGGTCGTGGAAGCCCGGGGGCGCTCGAGTGGCTGCCGTCTACGGCCCGCAGTCGCTACGAGCGCGAGTTCGGGACGTATCGGATTTCTCCGGACCCGGAAACGCCGCCGCCGAAAGAATATCCCCGACTGGTCCGAACGAGGGCGGATGCGTTCTGCTTTCTCGCGGACGAGTATGAACCAGCCTTCGGAGCCGTCGTGTTCGATACGCCAGAAGCGGTTCTGTATCAGCACCCGGAGGACGAAGCGCTTCTCAGAACGGTCTACACGGCGATAGACGAACAACTCGGCCGGCTCTTGAATCGATACGACCCATCGACGGTGCTCATCGCGAGCGACCATGGAATGACGCACAGCGAGTTCGAGTTTCGGGTGAACGAGTTCTTGCGACGGGAAGGATTCATCGAATCGACGGCGATTCGACGACCGGAACTCCACAGCCGGAGCGGACAACAGTTCGTGTCGATGGGAGGGAAACCGTCGCTGACTTCGGGTGTCAAACGACTCGTTAAAACGGGGCGTCTCGGCGAGCGCGTACTCGGTGCGTTTCCGTATCTGACATCGAACGGGCCGTCGGTCGATTACGAGACATCGGTTGCGTACATGCGATCGTGGAATGAGCCCGGTATTCGAGTGAACGAAAAGCGGCGAGACGGGAGCGGAGTCGTTTCGAGCGATGACTACGAGTTCGTCCGCAGAGACGTGATCGAGTCGCTCTCCGAACTACAGACGCCGGCCGGCGAGCCGATGTTCGAGGACGTCGCACGACGAGAAAAGTATTTTTGGGGGTCGAACGCCGCTGAAGCAGCGGACATCGTCGCCGTTCCGGCCGATCTCAATTGGTCGTTTTCGACCGCCCTCGGCGGGGATGTCTTCGCCGAACCGGATCGACCGTGGTGTCCAACGTTCGAAGGCTTTTTCGCTATCGCGGGGGAGACAGTCGATACGACGGCGAACGTTTCCGATGCACACCTGTTCGATATCGCGCCGACGGTTTTAGCCTCACTCGAGGTACCGGTGAGCGACCGAATGGATGGGGACGCGCTTCCCGGGATACCGGCCACAAGGCGGCAGTCGTATCCGTTACCGAATTAGCGTATCCGTTGAATTCGATAAAGAGACTATCAGCGGCAAAAGTGGTGGTCGAAAGGGATACGACAGCAGCCACGGCGGGCGATCAGATATCTTCGACGAGGTCGCCGAACGCATCGGTTGGGACGACTTCCATCGACTGAACGTCCAACCCATGTCGCTCGAGGATGAGTGAGGCTTTAAAGCAAACATCGCGCGACGGCGCATCCAACAGAACGAGAAAATCGTACTCCCCGAGGGCCGCGTACGAACGAGAGATGTCGGCACCGATCGCTTCACATTCGTTGCGTATCGAACCCCAAATCGAGGCGAGTTCCTGTGAATTCTGAACGTGCGTCGTTCGAGTCTGTGCGAGAAGCGCGTATTCGGTATACTCGTTTCGTTGCGGCATCGACGTATGTGCGTCTGCTCGTTGGAAAATTATTTGCAGCGTAATTCGAACATGGACCGCAAAGCAACCCGATAGCGGGATCCTCGATCCGATCCGGCCGAAGACACCTCCTTCGAATCGTGAAAAGGCAGTAATCAGAAGCAACTGCATTTATGCTCTTAGTAACGACAGCCGGTATTTCGTGGTGCGGTCAGACGGTTGCGTGAGCAAGCCCATAATTAAGCATCTTCTGAAGGATAATATATCAAATGGATCCGTTTGGTACGAGCGACCTACGCGGAGCGAACGGGGCGGACACGCCGACAGGTTTGGTGTTACCTCTCGGTCACGATCTTTCGACCACAGTGGCTACGACGGTTGCAATGTGGAGGGGTTCGCGGAAAACAAGGGAAGAATCACTCGTTTCGGAAACTTCGGGCGAGAGCGGATGTGACGGAACCATGATCGAGCACGAAAACACCGGTGCCCAACGTATCGTCAGCGAGGTCGTGTGCACGACCCCACTTCGGGAAAAGGTAAGGGAACCATACCCGGATCGAAATGTGATGAGCGATCGGGTTCGGTATAGCTTCGACGACGACCGCACCCTCATTCAGGCGATCGAAACCGGATCGTTGGATCAAAGTACTGTCGAGGGGAAGAGTAAAGCTAACCCGAGTAATTATATCAAGCAAGCAAAACGATTCGCTCGGTCGTTCACCAGATAAATGAACTCGATCCGCCACGCTCTGTCGCTCTCCAAACGCGGCACAAGAGATAATCGCTACCGCGAAGACGACGGGGACTCACAGAGTCAGTCCATACCAACACAAACGAAATCCGCGATCG
>SKKJ01000157.1 GCA_007121575.1 Natronomonas sp. | reverse complement strand
TCGGACACGCCCGCGTCTCCGCAGGAATGAGCGTTTCAGCCCTCACGACCGAGTATGCCAACGCCGGAATCGGTGCTTCCAACCTCGCCGAAGCCGTTGAAATAACCGGCGAGATCTTCGCAAGCGAAGAAACGACCGTCTTTTTCGGGCTCGCCGGGGCGATGGTGCCCGGTGGGATGCGTCGTATCGTTTCGGACCTCATCCGTGCGGGCCACATCGATGCACTCGTCACCACGGGTGCGAATCTAACGCACGACTCGATCGAGGCGATCGGCGGAAAACATCATCACGGCACCGACGAACACGAATCGTTCGAAGGTAGGGAGTTCGATGAGCAGCTCCGAACCGAAGAAGTCGACCGGATTTACAACGTTTATCTTCCACAAGAGCATTTCACGCTCTTCGAACAGCACCTTCGAAGCGAGGTTTTCGAAGCGATCGGTGAGGAGGTCGTTTCGATCGCGGATTTCACACGTGAGCTCGGCCGTGCCAATGCGGAGGTGAACGACCGCGAAGAGGTATCTGAAGACTCCGGCATCGCCGCCGCGGCATACGAGTGCGACGTGCCGATATATGCGCCCGCGATCCAAGATTCGGTACTCGGGCTTCAGGCGTGGTTGCAATCACAGATCTCTGGTTTCTCGTTGGATGCGCTTTCGGATATGTCGCCGTTGAACGACCTCGCCTACGACGCGGAATCGACCGCGGCGTTCGTCGTTGGCGGCGGCGTTCCGAAAAACTACGTTCTACAGACGATGCTTGTCACGCCCGGTGCGTACGATTATGGCGTTCAGTTGACGATGGATCCACCGCAAACTGGCGGGCTGTCCGGAGCGACACTCGACGAAGCCCGTTCGTGGGGAAAGCTCGAACCCGAAGCGAAGAACGTCTCCGTCTATGCAGATGCGACGATTACGCTCCCACTCGTCGTCGCCGGTGCGCTTGATATCGCCGAAAAGTCACGCTGATTCGTTTTTTTAATAATTCGTTGTGCGTCGGTGTTACGATCGCGTCACGGTATCGGTACTCCCACACTCCGGACACTGCGTTAGATCACCGAGTGGTGGGTGATACACTGAACCCCAGTCGTCGGCGTTTGGCGGTGCCTCGTATCCGCATCGTCGACATCGATGGATCGCGCCCATCATGGTATTTCATACCACGGCAGTTGTAGTAAATGTACTCCAGACTCTCAATCGGTGAGTACGCCAGATGTAGGTATGTTTTCGGTCCGACTGGAATACGGAAACGGTAATGGGTTTAAATATCGAAGCGTCTACATTCAGTTGGCCAATGACGAGCGCTCGTTCTGAACCGGTGTAGGCAGTCGGTCGTGACGAACCCTATGAGTGCCGAGGCCTGCTTATTTAATGTAAGGCCGAATGATACGCCATCTCCGGCCGTTTTTAACCCGAATTACACGGTGTTTTCTCGAGGGCGAAACCGTCATCGGTAGTATTACCACTGCGCACTATATTCTCTATAACACGTTCAAGAACCGGATGTACCGGTTTACTTGACCCGGCTTTTGGCTCTTCTGTAGATCGTCGTTCCACCCATTTCTCCCTCGAAGTACCCCCAGCCTTCATCGGAGAGCAACTTAAGAACTTTTGCACATTCATTGTCGAGCGTTTCGGCGATGGTAACGGTGGATTCAGTAACTCATTGAGGTTATACAGCTTCGATAAGCTGAGTGCTTTTTTATTTGCTATTCTCTCGGTGCACCTGTCTTTTAAAATATATACTATTACTGTAAATCCCAGTAGATGAAACTTCGGGAATCATTTTCCTTGCTGGTAGTTCACATTATACACATATCAAAGTGTGAGCGATACATGAAACACGGGGCGTATCGATCGTTCCTGCTGTTATGATCGACACGGGTGTTCGAGACGGCACGGTTCCATCCACATCCTATACACATGAGTAACGAAACGACGGAAATAACGGAGGAGAGGGAAGCCGATTCCACAGACCACACCAGTACTGTACAGATCAGGGTCGATTTCCGCATCGAAGCCGACGCGTCGTTCGACTGTCCACTCGTCGAAGTGGAGAGCGAGGTTGAAACTGCTCACATCAACGCTATCGGATCGAGGTGTTCAGTCGATCTGTTTCTCTCAGAGGAGGTTGCGATGGTCCGATCCTCCGGCACAGTCACCAATACCTGTCTCTGCTCTACTCTGAGTGACGTAGATGCCATACCTCACATCCGGCGTATCAAGGGACGAACGATATACGTGACGACGTTTCTCGACGACCGATCAGACCTCAGTGAGTTGATCTCCACGCTCAAGAATACCGTGGGAACGGTCCATCTCGATCGGCTCTCAATCCTTGAGGGGACAGAAAAGATCGAACAGGCCGTGATCGACCTCTCTCAGTTGACCACCAAACAGCGAGATGCGCTCGATTTGGCGGTGCGACGTGGTTACTTCGATGGAGAAACGACCTTGGGCGAACTAGCTGAAGAATTCGAAATTACGAAGTCGGCGCTTTCGCAGAGACTTCGATCCGGTCAGGCGAAACTCATCAGAAGCATCTTCGAATCGAAAACTAGAGACGGAGACGGGTGATCGAAACCAATCCCAAATCGAACACGGAATGTGACTATTTTCGCATGATGTAACGAAATTAAGTTACAAAGCTTCAAGGCCTTAATTATCAGCAGTAACGGTAGACCTTCCTAGCGTTGAACGATCCGATAATGGCAACGAGCATCGTTTCAGTCCGAGCCCGCGAGAGGTGGAGTCGTACGCTCGTGAAAACGCTCACGTACCGAGTGTTCATGTTTCTGATAACAGCCACCGTCGCGCTGGCTGTGACTGGGAGTCTCGCCGAGGCTGCGAGCATCGGTGTCGCGACAAATCTTCTCAAGACGGTTACCTACTACGGCTACGAGCGCGTTTGGGCTCGGATCCACTGGGGAGCGTCCTAATACTTTACAATGGCATTTTATTACGGGCAGTACTCGACTCTCATCGAACCATCGTCAGGAGCATCTTGAATTTCGATGGTGCATCGACCGCGTGCGGAACGTCCGGCGGTAGGACGATCGTCTCTTCGGCGCTCAGTTCGTGGTCTTGTCCGTCGACGGTTACGGTCGCGTTCCCGGCGATCACCTGCAATATCGCCGTGTGAGGTGCCGTGTGCTCGCTTATACTTTGGCCCTCATCGAGAGCGAACAGCGTCAGGGTTGCCGCTTCCTTATCGATCAGCGTTCTGCTGACGATGGCGCCGGTCTGGTAGGAAATTACATCGGACAATTCGAATTTCTCTCCGATAAGGTCGTCCAGGTTGACTCTATCCTTACCCATGGGTCAGTTTTTCCCGGAGCATTCTTAGTCGTGGTCCCGTACATCTTCGCTGATCTCGCTACGACAGCCGAGTCGAGTACAAAGGACTCACGAAGATGTGCGGCGGTATTATAAAGATACACTAACCCTGATGTTCAGGTGTGACGAGTAACGTCACGAGATAACGACCCATGGCTCGAACGACCGTCCGGGGCGACATCGAGATCAACGTGTTTGAGACGGTTCGCGAGTACGATCTGGTCGAATGTGCCTGTACGATTCGGTGTGCGTCCGGGGTTCGATCGGAAGGGAAATGGCGGGGGATCCCGTTTTCGGAACTGCTTGAAGACGTCGATCCGGAGGCGACGCACCTGCTCGTCGAATCTAGGGACGGGTACCGTGCCTGCATCGCACTGACGGATGTTTTTGATGGTGTTCTCGCGATGGAACGACTCGATACAGGCTCGAAAGCGCTCCCACGTGTCGTCGCTCCCGCCGTCGAGGGAAGCCGACTGGTAAAGCACGTCGATCGTATCGAGACCTGTCGGCTTCCGCCCGGAAGTAATCCGAAAACGCTCGATCGACTCGGTTTAGAGACGACGAAGAAATGATCGCTCCAGAGCCACGACTGTGGATGATCGAGTACGGCTACTACGACATCGACAGAGGATGTACCCTTGGGAAGGGGATCGATCCGACGGAGAGATCCAGAACCAAACTGGATACTACCAGACGTTCAAGGAGAACATTCGCCGGTCATATCCCGGAGTCATCCGTTTCGGTCCTGCTGTTTAGTGGACCGTACTCGTCGGGATTCGGTAGTTCTTTCTTCGTCGGCGGGCCGAACTGATCCAGCAATTCTGGGTCGATCGATTGGTCGCTTTCGGAGCCGCCTGGCGTACCACCACAGCCGCCACAGTCGCGTCCCGAGTCGCCGAAGGCACCCTCGTTCCATTCGATAACTGCTGGATCGTCCGGAACCCAGTCGGGGTCTGCATCGAGCAGTTCGATTTCATGTTCGAGGATCGTCGCAAGTAACGCGGCGATCGAGGCGTAAAACCCGTCTTCGTCGTGCTTGCTAACTTCCTCGGTGAATCGCCAGTACCACCTTCCGAGATGGTCTTCGACGAACTCTTTCCGCGTCTGTGTGACGATGTGAACACCCTCGCCATCGCCGTTGTCACGGAGGTTCGCTTCCAGCAGGGAGAGATGTCCGAGGTACTCGGTCTGGAAGACGATGTGATCGCCACGATCCCGTTCGCTGTCGGCGATTCGCAGATCGTACGCCCGGTAAAAGCCTTTGATATCGGCCAGTTTGCGTACGGTCGTCATCAGTGGACCGGGGAGATACGTGAGTTCGTAGGGAGAAACCGTCACTCCTTTCTCGATTCCGAAAAGCGACGCCCACTCGCGTCTGTGTTCGGAAACTCTCTCGAATCGATCGGTAACGTCCTCGACTGCCTGACGGACATCCGGACCGCCGTACATCGTGGCAGATTCCGACAGGTGATCAAAGAACACGTCGTCGTCCATCAACCGGCGATGCTCATCAGTTGGCCGATCCAGGGCGAGCGAGACGAGCGAGTA
>SKKJ01000258.1 GCA_007121575.1 Natronomonas sp. | reverse complement strand
TACTCATGAGCGAGACCTTTCCCCCGTGACGAACTTTCGTTTGAAGCGCCGCCCGCAGTGCGAACTTGTCGTTCGGATTCATTACGGTCGGCGTTTTCCCCCGTTCGAGATGGCCGTCCTCGTCGAAGGACACTTTCCCTTCGCGAAAATCTGGTACACCCTTAGTTAAGACGAGCGTGTTCATTGATAACTTGACACCTATGGCGATTACTCACACCCAATTGATAATAATTTTTCCTACAGTAAAGCCTGCTGGCTACCGAGACAACAGAATCGGATAAAAGGCGTTCGCTCGATCTTCGAGTACGATCTTCTCCTTCACTACGTTCGACCTGCACGGCCCGGATCGACGTCTATCGCATCGACGGGGCACACATCGACACAGAGCATACAATCGATACACTGGTCTTCATTCGTCGGATTCGCCTTAATTTCGCTTTCGGGATGGCCTGGCGTATCGACCCATTCGAAAACGTCGACCGGACAATCTTCCAGGCACGCACCGTCTGCGAGACAGATATCGAAATCGACCGCGACGTGTGTGCCGCGGATGCCGAGTTTCTCCGGTGGATCCGTTGGCCCCCACACATCGACGCCGTGTTCTTGCCCCTCTAACTCGCGGTTTTCTTCGAAGTTCGGATCGATTGCCATTGGTATCTACCCACGTGAGTTCTATCACCTTAAACGTTCGCCGTAGTAGGCAGTCTATTCTCAGGGATGGGTGAAATACGAGACCGTCTCGTCCTCTTCGTGACTATCGATCCGAGCAAAGCCAATGCGTTCGAACTGAACGACATCATCGGTCCGATATGTCGTGATACGCGGCTCTGCATGACCGTGTTCGTCTCCATGCATCGTCCGGAGCCGGACAGGGATGTTCTCATCAGCAGGAACCCAATGAACGACGTCAACTGATTCGTTTCGAACGATATCGATGTCCTCGCCTGTAAATTCGAACGCGTCTCGTGTATGTCGAACGGGACCATATCCTTTCAACCAGACGCGTTCCCCGTTCGGCGGAACATCGTCAGGTTCGATTAAGACACGTCCGCCGACAGGAATGTCGCGGCTTCCTCGCTCTTCATGGTCCGGATGTACTGGTGGCTCTGCGTGATCTGGACCACCGATGAGTGTCTTTTCGACACCATCGCGGACGAAAAACAGTCGATCAGCATCCCCATCTACGAGCTCACGGTTGTGGGCGTATACCGCCGACATCGCCAGGTCGACGTTCGATGTCGACGTACCGAGTTCGACCATTGCGTTGACGATCGCCTCACCGCGAATACCGCGACGACGAAGACTTGCGAGCGTCGGTGCGCGAGGATCATCCCACCCATCGAGTTCACCGGATTCGATTAGCGCTTTGATCGTCGAGGTCGACATCGAAATATCGTATTCATCGATCTGAACGTGTCCCCAATGAACGACTTCTGGGTACTCCCAATCGAAATATTCATAGACGAATGCCTGCCGTTTCGCCGAATCTTGTAGATCGATTCCGCGAACGATATGTGTGATTTCGAATTCGTGATCATCGATTCCGGACTGAAAGTCCAACATCGGCCAGCACCGATACTCCGCGGCCTCAGATCGTGGGTGCGGCGTATCAACCATCCGGAACGCGACCCAGTCTCGCAATGCCGGATTTTTGTGTTCGATGTCGGTTCGAACGCGAAGTACCATCTCGCCAGAGGCGTACTCTCCTCGGACCATCGCGTCGAATTCGGCCAGTACCGTGTCGATATCTTTCGATCGATGTGGACACGCTTCGGCGCTGTTTTTCAGCTCCGAGAACGTCTCACCATCGCAACTGCAGGTGTATGCACCGCCCTTTTCGATCAGGTTTCGAGCGTAGTCGTAGTACGTCTCGACACGATCGGACGCTTTGACGATTTCGTCAGGCTCGAATCCAAGGTATTCAATCGAGTCGAGTATCGAATCATAGGCATCGAGATCCGGGCGTTTCGTCTCGGGATCGGTATCGTCGAAACGACACAGCATCCACCCATCATACAGTTCTTTGTACGTCCCGATCACCGCAGGCATCCGTGCACTACCGAGGTGCCACGGACCGTTCGGGTTCGGTGCGAGTCGCATTCGAACGGTGTCGTATTCGGAAACGTTTGGAAGGTCCGGGAGGGCCTGTTCATCAGTTTCGTCTTCAGCTTCGAGTTCGGCGAGTTGCTCGGGAGCGATCTCCGAAAGGCGGGCACGCTTTTCATCAACGGATAGCTCATTAACCTCTGCAATAACGGGGGCGATGATCCCAGGGATTTCGTCACCGTGTGGTCTAAATTCCGGATTCTGACCCATCAATGGACCCATAATCGCCCCGACTTGGGCATCGCTTTCGTGTTTAAGGGCGTTAAACAGTGCTGCGATCTCAGCCTCGAGTTCGACGCGTGTGCGAAGGTCTTCGTCCATTGATAGCGAATACTGGCGGCACTCTCAAAACCTCATGGATTCGCTACGAACCGAGTTTATCGAACAGGTGGACCGTGAGCGTTCGTTGAAACTGACAGCGGTGATCCACACACCAGTCTTGACCAACTGTCGGCGGTTGTTACGTGATGGGCACTCTGGCCGGGTGTTGGTATATATACCCTCGGAATCTCGGGAACCGTTTTCAATCGATGCAAAAAACCTGCGCTGCTCAGTACGTCCGCTCAACGAGGAAGTCTGCGATCTCTGTGAGTAGCGCACGCGGTTCGCCCGCTGGGAGCACTTCGAGTCGTTCTTTTCCGTTTTCAACGAGGTCGTATGCCATCTCGCGGGCGAAATCGATGCTTCCAGCTTCACGCAGACGGTCGACTGCCGCCTCAATCTCCGCCTCAGTTGGATCTTCAGGAACGAGCGTCTCGATATCGACACCGTGATTTTTCGCGTGAAGCGTGATGATCGTTCGCTTTCCTTCTACCAAATCGGACCCACGCTGTTTACCGAGTTCATCACTCGGTGTCGTTAAATCGAGGAGATCGTCTTGGATCTGGAAGGCGCAGCCGATATCTAATCCATAACCGTGAAGCGATTCGACCGTTTCTTCGTCACAGCCGAGCAATATTGCCGGGATAGATGCCGCTGCTGCATATAACACGGCCGTCTTGAACTCGACCATCTCGAGATACTCATCGGTTGTGACGTCGGATCGCGCTTCAAACTCAACGTCGAGTGCTTGACCTTCGCAGATCTCCGTACAGGTGGTTGCGAGTTCATCGAGCGCTTCAACACTGCGATCGGCCGGAGCGCCAGTGTCGAGCATATATTCGAACGCTTTCGAATAGAGCGTATCTCCGGCTAAGATGGCCGTTTCGAGGTCGTACTCTCTGTGAACCGATGGGACTCCTCGACGGAGATCGTCGTCATCCATAATGTCATCGTGGATGAGCGTAAACGATTGGATGACTTCGATCGAAACGGCCGCAGAAAGGATATCGATCTTATCCCCGTTTAGGGATGGAAACGTCCGATAATCCGCTGAAAGCGGCTCGACAGTAGAAATCGATTCAGCAGCCAAAAGCAAGATGGTCGGCCGCAATCGCTTTCCACCCGCATCGAGCAGATAGCGCGAAGCAGCGTACAGTCGCTCGGGCTTTTTGATCGGCAGCTGCTCGTCGATCGCGTCGTTGACGATCTCCCGGCGCTTGGCGATTGCCGATTCAACGGGTGCTGAGGACGTCATTCCGTGAGTTGAATGATGTTTCCGTTTTCGGTAACGTGGAGGTCACGACCGAGTTGATAACCCTCCTCTCTCGCGAGATCGACGTACGGCGAGAACCCTTTCATATCTTGATGAGCCGGAATCAAATTTTTCGGCTGAAGCGCATCGAGCATCTGATAATGACCTTCCTGGTTCAGGTGACCGGACACGTGAATATCGTCATAGATGCGGGCACCTTGCATGCTGAGGAGTTTCTCCGCTTGATATCGTTGGCCTTCGTTGGTCGGCTCGGGGATAACTCGAGCGGAGAAGATGACCTTATCTCCTTTATCCAGTTCGTATGGCGTCTCGCCGCGGGCCATTCGCGTCAACATCGCTCGTGGCTCGCCTTGATGACCCGTAACGACTGGGAGATAGTTCTCTTTCCCCTCGTTCATGATCCGCTTGAACGTTCGGTCAACGGATTTTCGATGGCCGTACATCCCGAGATCGCTCGGGAAGTCGATGAAATCCAGCCGCTCGGCCGTGCCGGAGTATTTCTCCATCGATCGACCGAGAAGCACCGGTTGACGGCCGATATCCTCCGCGAATTCGACGAGTGATTTGACCCGAGCGATATGACTCGAGAACGTCGTCGCGACGATACCGCCGTCGTAATCCTCGAGAGAATACAGCACGTCTTTGAGCTGCGCGCGCGCAACGGATTCAGACGGAGTCTTCCCTTTCTTGCCGGCGTTCGTACAGTCTTCGATGTAACAGAGAACACCTTCTCCCTCGCGGCCGATCTCTCGGAAGCGCTTCATATCGATCGGATCGCCGATGACGGGGTTGTGGTCCATACGCTTGTCGAGACCATAGACGACGGCCCCCTCCGGCGTGTGTAACACCGGATTGATCGCGTCGATGATCGAGTGAGTGACGTTGACGAATTCGAGTTCGCACTTCTCACCGATCGACATCGTCTCACCGGGGTCCATCTTGATGAGATCGTTCTGAACGCCGAACTTTTCCTCGCTTTGGATCTGTTGTTTGACGAGTTCGATTGTAAACGGCGTCGCGACGATCGGCGCATCGTAGCGGTGTGCGAGCTTTGAGATCGCGCCGATGTGATCGAGGTGGCCGTGCGTCGGCACGATCGCCTGTACGTCCCCTTCGATGTCGGACATGACGCGGTCATCGGGGATCGCGCCCATATCGATCAGATCCAAACTGTGCATTCGTTCCGTCTCAACGTTGTCGTGAATGAGAACCTTCGACAGGTT
>SKKJ01000244.1 GCA_007121575.1 Natronomonas sp. | reverse complement strand
CCTCGTATTCGAATTCGATCGGATTTCGACTGAACGGGGAGGCGGAAGTCACTTTCCCCAGAACACCGCCATACGTCATCGCGGCCATCCGGCGATCGTCGCCGACATCTCGCCAGCTGCCGACCATCCCCCTGGTAGCCTTTCGCGTTCCAAGCGCACTGACGATCGTTTCCCCTTCCATCAATTCGACATGTCTACCGGAAGCGTTCTCGATCGTAACGCCAGGGTTCGGTCGTTGGACGACGCGCGCGAAAACGTACTCTCCTCTCTTCCACTCGTCTTTCGGCCGTGGTTCGATGTCGTAGGAGTGGTCCTCGAGATCGGCGATACGTGTGAGGGATGTGTGAATGTCTGCGCTCATGGTTTTTCATCGACTTCTGTTTGTGGTTCACTCGGAAGCGGATCATCAAGCAAGCAAGCGGCCAACAGTGCAACACGGTCCATAAGGGCGTCGAGCAGGACGTACTCGTACGTCTGGTGAGCACCGTCACCAACTGCGCCGAATCCGTCGATCGTCGGAGCGTGCTGGCTGGCGTCGTTTCCGTCACTGGCTCCGCCAGAGTGTGTCTCTTCGAGGTCCAGATTAAGCCGATGTCCGATCGTCCGGACGCGCTTCCAGAGTAGCCGGTTTCCGGGCGTTGGCTCCATCGGTGGTCGTCTGAACCCACCCTCGACGCTTAGTTTCGTTCCCGGCGTCGCGGGTTCGATCGATCGGATCTGTGTTTCGACAGCCTCCGCAGCCTCCTTGCTCGGGGCGCGGACATCGACTTCGGCCCGTGCTTCCGGAGCGACGACGTTCGGCCTGAGTCCGGCTTCGACCGTCCCAACGTTTACCGTAACGCCCGACTCGAGATCGGTGAGTTCGTGGAGCCGGTGGATGACGGTACCAAGCTCTTCGGTCGCGCTCGCGCCCTCTTCAGGGTCAAGACCGGCGTGTGAAGCTTTACCCTCAATCCGAACCGTGAATCGGCCAACCGCCTTACGTGCGGTTTTTATCATTCCTTCCGGGCCGCTTGCAGGCTCGAGTACGAAGACGCGGTTTGCGCGCTTTGCGAGTTCGATGATTCGGGGTTTCGATTCGGGACTGCCGATCTCCTCATCGCTGGAGACCAAAATATGGATCGGTAGCGATGGCTCGAGTGAACAGTCATCCAGACATCGAAGCGCGAACACGAGCTGGCTTAGTCCACCCTTCATATCGAGCGATCCAGGGCCCTCGAGTCGACCGGATTGAATCTCCGGCGGATTTTCGTCGACGGTCCCAAGCGGCCAGACGGTATCAGCGTGTCCGATCACGAGCTGGATCTCACCGTCGTCTTTCGATCCCGATGACCACGCTTCTAGCCACCCACCGGTTTCCTCGCCGGCGGATCGTTCGATCCCTAATCCGACCGATTCGAAGTCATCGCCTAAACGAGAGAAGAATCGGTCGAACGTCTCCGGTTCGTCCGTCGGCGTCTCGATCTCGACCAGCGTTAACAGGTACGACGCGAGCGCATCGTGGTGGCGCTCCGCCCAGCTTCGAATACGGGGTTCTACTGTCTCGTTCTCGGATGTCGTCATCGTTCGAATCCGTCCGGAAACGGGAACGCCTGTGTTTCGCTCACGCTGGCGAAGCGGTCCGGGTACAGGTACGTCAACACCGGTGCGTGCTCAAGCAGCGCCTCCGGTTCGATGTCGTCGCTTCGATACGCATCGGTGTGAACGTGCTTCGCAACGGTTTCACCCACGACGAGTTCCGCCCGTCCGAAACCTCCGATAACCCGATCGAGTTCACACTCCAGTACGGCGTACGCGTCGGAAACGACCGGTGCGTCGACCGCCTCGGCATCGACCGTCTCGATTCCTTGCAGCGACGGTTTCGAGCCGTCCTCGACTCTTGGGGCTGCGGCCAAACTGGCCTCAAGTATATTCTCGGGTCGAGGGTAGCTGACCGTGAACACACCCGTCTGTTCGACGTTTCCGTATGTTCCGTGTTCAGGTGTACAGACGAAGCCGAAGTGCTCGTCCCACCCGAGCGGGATTGCCATATGCTTCGGCGCTAAATTCGCCGTGCCATCTGGATCCCGCGTTCCGACGATCACCAGCGGAGCCGCCGTATACAACGTCTCGAAGAACGGTTGGTTCGGCCGGAGCGTGACGATGTCGGGATCATCGGAGATGCTCATGAACGAGAGAAGTGTTTGCATATACAACCAAATCGGTTGTGGTCAGTCTCACAGTGGGAGAGATTACAACTGAAATCGCTCGCCGTCAACCGCCATATCGTCGTCGAAGGCTTCCTCAGCCGGAATATAATGTG
Source organism: Natronomonas sp. (assembly GCA_007121575.1). Lineage (GTDB taxonomy): Archaea > Halobacteriota > Halobacteria > Halobacteriales > Haloarculaceae > Natronomonas. The sequence goes on along the minus strand of SKKJ01000244.1, from coordinate 2,627 downwards.
AAAGATGAACGAGTCGATACTCCGCTGCGTCGAGATCGTCCGCGAGCGCCCGAGCACCCTCGATCGTCATGTGCTTCGTTCCGAACGTTCGATAGACACCGTCATCGTCGGGATGTTCCCCGCCCCGAGGGTGGTATTTTGCGTGTTTCGCGGGGACGATTCCGTCAACGAAGAACAGGTCGGGATCACGAAGCACCTCCAAGGATCGCTCGCCGATCCCGTAGTTACTGTCGCCGGAGACAGACAGCTTCACCCCGGTCTCCGGATCCTCGATGGAGAGACCATAACAGACCAACGGCGGATGCTCAACGGGAACGAGCGTTAGCTCGAGTCCACAGACTTCGAACGGTTCAAACGGGTTTCGCGGTTCGACGGAGACCGTGTCGAGGTAATGATACTTTTCGTTGATCGTTTCGGCGACGCTTTGGCCAGTCATCGGATCCGTCTCGGCGGCGGCGAACACGGGCACGTCATCCAGCAGTCGATACGCGTTACCCAGCCCGTCGAGATGATCGAAGTGGATGTGACTGATCACGATCGCGTCCGGAAGCGGGACGTCCTGGGCGAGAAACTGCAAGCGGAAGTCCGGGCTCGCATCGATGAGCAGCGATTCGTCGGTGCGCTCGTTGTAGACGTGAACGGAGAACCTCGATCGCTCAACGTCCAGTTCGCGGGCGCGTTCGCAGGTGTCACAGTCACACCTCGGCGTGGGCGTCCCAGTCGTATCACCGGTGCCGAGGAGCGTAACTTCCATCGCGATTAATGTGAATGATCGTGGTCGTGGTCGTGGCTGTGACCGTCCGATCCACCCGCGATGAGAGCGTCGGGATCGCCGTCGATCATATCCATGTTTTTCAGGTTGTCTCGCTCTTCGAACCCTTCGATCGCATCCAGCAGGTCCTGTTGAGTGAGTTTCCGCCGCTCCTCAGTGAGCGCGTCCAAGACAGCCTCACGAAGGACGAGTCGAAGATCGCTTCCAGTGAGTCCTTCGGTGGCATCTGCGAGCACCGCGGGGTCGAAATCGTCGATCTCCATACGTCGCGTGACGATTCGGAGGATATCCGCCCGCATGGCCGAATCGGGTTTCGGGAAATTGACGATCTCATCGAATCGCCGCCACGCGGCCGCATCGAGTTGGTCGGGATGATTCGTCGCCCCGATGAGTAACACGTCGTCTTGGATGAGCGACACCTCATCGATGCTCTTTAACAACGTGTTGACCGCTCGTTTGATCGCGGCGTGCTCGTCCGATGCACGCGTTTTCGCGACGAAGTCGAACTCGTCCATAAAGAGGATACACGGGGAGAGTCGCTTGGCGATCTCGAACGTCTTATCGACGTTTTTCGCCGTCTCGCCGAGGTACTGACTCGTGATCATCGAGAGTTTGACCTCGACGAAGGGTAGATCAAGGTCCTGTGCGAGCGCGCGGGCGACGGAGGTCTTCCCGGTTCCCGGCGGCCCGACAAAGAGGAGTTTCCCGATCTCTCTGAGACCTATTTCGGCGAGGTAATCGCGGTGTTCGATCGCTTTGACGACCTTGTGGATCTCCTTTTCTTGGTCGGCTGTCAACACGAGATCGTCGAGCGTCATCTCGATCTCTTCCGGCGCGCGGATCTCGACGAGGTCGAGCATCTCCTCTTCGTCCTCGTCGAACATCTCCTCTAACAACGAATCAATCCAGACGCGGTCCGCGTGGATCGGGCGGTTCTGTTCGCGTGCCGTTTCGTAATCGACGGCGTCGTCAAACTCGTCGGCGAACGCGTATGCGAGCGTCGGATTGTCCCGAAGCGTATCGCTCGAAACCCGATCGAGAAACCACGATTCGGCCATGCCGCGGTCGCTAAACTCGATTTTACCGGAGAAGTCGTCTCGGTCGGTGAACATCAATCCGGAGATCGCATCCCACGGCCGTTCGACGCCGGTCGCGGCTGCCGCAGTGTTCGTCGTCGTCGTGAGGGGTCGTTCAACCCCGCCATCTTCCCAGAAGACTCGGCGATACCGTGGCGGTAGATCACGCTCGTCGAGGTCGTGGTTGTCGGTGTAGATGGCCGCAGTCAACAGAAACTCAACGACATCGAGTTCGGGGCTGCTCATTCCCGGAAATCTTGCGTCGGTAGCGGTATAAGCCCGTCGAAACGCCGCGTTTTCGACACACAAACACACACAGTTGCGCTCGTCGATCTCACACCGAAGCGGTTTATTCGACCCGCCCCGGAACGTGTGTATGTCGCTTTGCGTGACGTTTCTGGGGACGAGCGGAGCCGTACCGACGACCCAACGGAACACGAGCGCGATCTTCTGCCGCCGAGAGGGAGATCGCTTGTTGTTCGACTGTGGGGAGGGAACCCAGAGACAGATGATGCGCTATGGGACCGGATTCGGCGTCTCACACGTGTTCATTACGCATCTACACGGCGATCACACGCTCGGACTGCCCGGGTTGATTCAGACGATGGACTTTAACGAACGGACGGATCCGCTGTCGATTCACACGCCGAGTGGGACCGCCAGTAAGCTCAGAGCGCTTCTGGAGACCGCAGCGGGGCGTCCATCGTTTCCACTCCATATCAACGAAGTGCGCGACGGAGCCGTCGCGCTCGATCGACCGGACTACGAGATCAGAGGCT
>SKKJ01000264.1 GCA_007121575.1 Natronomonas sp. | reverse complement strand
GGCTATGAGGAATCGCTCACCGATCCAAGCTACGAAGAGCAGATACTCACGTTCTCGTATCCGCTCATCGGCAACTACGGCGTGCGAGAAGACCGGTTCGAATCCGACCGAGTGCATCCGCGGGGAGTCGTCGCCCGAGAGCTGACGGAGGATGTCGCAGAATGGCTCGAAAGTGAGGGAGTTCCGGCGATCGATGAACTCGATACGCGCGACCTCGTGACGGGCATCCGAGAACAGGGAGCGATGAGATGTGGGATCGCCGCCGGACCCGACGTGACCGCCGAAGACGCGAAAGCCGAACTCGCCGAGTGTAAAGCGATGAGCGATCACACCGAGATCGGATCGCAAGTGTCGGTCTCGGAGACCGTCACGTACAACCCAGACGGCGATGGTCCAACGGTCGCGTTGGTCGATTGCGGCGCGAAAGGATCGATCGTTAGCTCGCTCGTCGAACGAGGCGCGACCGTCGAAATGGTACCATACGACGTCACCGCCGCGGATATCGAAGCGATCGATCCGGACATACTCTTCATTTCGAACGGCCCCGGTGATCCGGAGAACTACGACGCTGCAAGCGAACTCGTCGAAGCGTACGTCGGGGACGTTCCACTCGCCGGGATCTGTCTCGGACAACAAGTCATCGCGAACGCGCTGGGCGGCGAAACCGAGAAGATGGAGTTCGGCCACCGCGGTGTCAACCAACCGGTCCGAGATCTCCGAACGGACAAGGTCGTCATGACGACGCAAAACCACGGCTACACCGTCGCCGAACCGGGCGAACTAGAGGTCACACAGATCAACGTCAATGACGATACCCCGGAAGGGCTCGAAAGTGACGAATTACGCGTCATTACGCGGCAGTACCATCCGGAAGCGAATCCGGGGCCACACGACACGCTCAGCTTCTTTGATGACGTGCTCGAGATGGTCGAACAACCGGCACCGGCGGATAAATAAGCGCGATTTAGCTCGGTTTTTATCGCCATATTTAATCGGCCTCATCTGGCGTTTTCGGGGACTCAACCGTTGGTTCACTCATATCATCCATCTGTAGACAGCATACTATTCACAACTGTACCACCTTATACATAATAAACAATAATTATATATCTGTTGAAGGACTATTCATTGCATGGCAACCAGAGGAGCCACGAACAGACTCGAAGGAAACTCGGTGAGCGTCAACCCCACGGTCGAGCAACCACGTAGTCGCTTCAATGAAATGGCGGGAGTGTATCGGACTGCAAAGACGTCAATACCGTTCGCAGTGCTGCTGATCGGGTGGACGGTCTTTTGGCTCGTCGCCCTTCGCTTACTCTTCGTTCACGAGCGATTTCTCGAACTCGCGGTCAGCACCGGGATCATGATGCTTCCGATCATCGGACTCCTGGGATGGATGGCGTGGAAGACGCGCCGCATGAAAACCAGCCGACGCTAATTCTGCGGACGCGCGTTCGGTCGTCTCCGCTACTCCACAAACCGATATTTTCGCTCGCCCATCCGGCCCCACCCGTCGAAGACGAACTCTGAGTCGGGTACAGTGAACTCTTCCACGACAGCGTCTTCGTCGTAGTTGTGCGCGTCGTGGACGTCTTCGTACTCCTCGAACGTGAGTTCATAGCGCGCTTCGAGCTGCTCGTCGATATTGAGTGCGTCTATCTCTTCGAGCCAGTTCTCTTGAATCGTCTCGACGTGGATCTCCGCCTGTGCACCCGAGCCGTAAGAGCCGACCAGCAACCGCTCACCGACGGCGTCTTCGCCGTCTTCGGCGAGCGATTTCAGTCCGGACACACGGGCGACGTGGACCGAGCCCGTATACCAGTTGCCGACGTGTCTGGAGATATCCAACGTCGGATCGATCGTACGGGCGTACCACGTTTTGTACCGTTCGGTCCCTTGCAACGCGTCGGTGTATTCCGAAAGCGCTTCCATGTAGGCTTCGTCATCGTCGAACTCCTCGTGACGCGGTTGACGACCGATTTCGGCTTCGAGTTCGTCTTCGATCTCCGTATCACGGGTGATGTGACGGTACGCGAGGACCGCGGCTTTTCGGACCATTCCAGGGAACGGGGTGTGGAACGGTCCGAGTCGGAAGTCTTCAGCGTGAATCGTCCCGGCGACGCGCTGGTAATCGATGAGTGCCTCCCGCATCCGCGCGAGATAGACGTTGACCGAGCGCTTGCCGTCGACGCTCGGGAACTGCTGCTGTGGTTTCAGAAAGTCCGTTTCGTCGGCCGACCCGAACCCCTGCTCGTTCGAGAGTTCGACGAGATCCGGGTCTTCGTCGATCAACATCGCGACTGCGCCGGCACCTTGTGTCGCCTCGCCGGGATCGTCCCGAGCGTACAGCGCCGTGTCGGTCGCGATGACCAGCGCCGCGCGGTCGCGATGGCGACCGGCTCGGATCCAGTTGTACGCGTCGTCGATGCTTTGAGTTCCCGCCACGCAGGCGAACTTCCGCTCGCCTTTGTTCGCGTGGTGGAAATCGCCCTCGAATACCTGTTCGAGACAGCCCGCGATATACGTCGAGACCGGTTTGGATTGGTCGAACGCTGATTCGGTCGCGACATCGATCCGACCGATGTCGTCGGGTTCGAGCCCCTTTCGCGTCATCAGCCGGTGGGCGGCGTTCGCGCCCATCGTGACGATATCTTCGTACGTGTCCGGGAAGGAACTGGCGTGCAATCCGAGACCCTTCGTATACTTCTCGGGCGCGTCACCCATCGCTGGCGCAAACGTTTCCGGGAGATCGAGTCTGAGTTTACCGGTGTGAATTTCGATGGCGTCGATGCCTACGCTCGTCATAGTGTGGGCGTCGGCAAGTAGCTATATGTGTTTGTCGATGGGAAGTTCGACAGTTGACGAAACATAACCAGTCCGTAGAGAGTTATTCGACAGTTGACACAGAGAAATTTATCTCAGACTCATAAAAAACCGTTCGAGAGCCAGAAGCTATCCAATACGATTGAAGCTATCAGAGTCGCTATCTTGTTCCACGCCGTTCCGATCCAATATAAATTCGGCGACGTAGTTACTGCTATTTGCCCCGGACGTGTCGATATCGGTAACTGCAATTTCTATTTCGGAACCCGCATCGGTTTGTCCAACTGTGTAGATGATACTGTATGCTTGATTACCAGGCGAAACGACGCTCAAACTCCCATCACCAGTGGTAGAAACATCCTCAACATCATTCGGATAGATGATTTCTCTGTTGGGCCCACCACGAGTATCATAGGCACCATCAAGGTTTATTTCGACTTCATCACCAGCTTCGACTCCGTTCGATAGCTTGAACGTAAACGTCTGCGTCACCGAGCTGCCGGTACCGAGGTCACTTGCGGTGACGCCTTCAAAGATCGGCGGAGTCACGTCCTCATCTGTCGTGAACGTCAGTCTAACGCCGGTGTCGCTTCCATCCGCCGACTCGGCAACGGCGCGGAACTCGTACTCGGTCCCGCTGTCGAGACCGGTAACCGTTTCATCGAATGTTCCGGTCGTCGCCCGGGTCTGTGTCGCTGTCTGGATCCACGTACTCGTCCCAGTTTCGCGGTACTCAAAGGAGACATCAACCTCGCTTGCGGTTCCGAGATCAGTCAACCCACCGTTCAGCGTCGCTGATGAGGAATCGGTCGCACTCGCATCCTGTGTTTCGACCGTCGGAGCACCAGGAGCGGCATCCGTCGTGAACGTCAGCGTGTCACCGGTATCGTCTCCGTCTGCCGACTCGGCAACGGCGCGGAACTCGTACTCGGACCCGCTGCCGAGCCCGCTGATCGCCTCGTTGAACGTTCCAGTCGTCGTGCGGGTTTGAGTGTCGGTATCTATCCACTCCGTCGCGCCGGCTTCACGGTACTCGAAGGAGACGTCGACTTCGCTTGCGGTTCCGACACCGGTCAACTCGCCGTTTAGCGTCGCCGTCGAGGAACCGACATCGGTTGCAGCCTGCGTTTCGACGGTCGGTGGGTTGGTGCCGCCGGGTCCGGTGACTTCGACGGTGGTCTCCGCCGAATCGTCGTTACTGGTGACTGTGGCAGTGTACGGCGATCCGGCCTGATCTCCGAGGGAAGTATCCCACTCGAGAGTGATCGTCTGAGCTTCACCGGGTTCTAACGTCAGATCTCGGGAATCTTTCGTCGCGCCGTCGATGTTCAGCCTGATCCTCTGAGTACCCGGAATCCCGCCCGTGTTGTTAATCGTCGCCGTGACACGTGCCGTACTGCCCGCCGAAATCGGTGAGTTCGTCCCATCGATCGTGACGTCAAAGAACGGCGGTTCTCCGACGACGAAATCGCCGGTGTTTCCGCTAGTGATGGCGTTGTCGGCCGAGGCGGTCGTGAAGTAATTGTATTTGTTCGCCTCGAGAGTCCCGACGTCAAACCCGACATCGAGGCTTTCGGCACGAATTTCATTGAAATCATCCGGTGCTTCCTTTCTCACCTCGAATACCGCGTCTTTGGTATCTCGCTCTTCGATTATCAGCTCGACCATAAGTGACTCAGTTTCGACGTCCGCAGACTCCGTAACGGTTACCGTCGGCGTGTAGGTCTGGTTGGTGGTTCCGTTGTCGAATCCATCGACGGATGTAATCTCGACGTCGGCCAGCGGTTCGATAACGGTAACCGTCCGCTGGGCGGTTCGGTTGTCGCTGGAGACCAGAACGGTATACTGTCCAGGATCGACACCAGAAGTATCGTGGGCAAACGTCGCGCTCGTGCTCGAGGCGGGAGGGAGAGTAAACGTCTCGGTGTCCTCGAGCGTGCCATCGAATTCGAACTCGATGTCCTGTGTACCGGTCGCGATACCAGTATTCCGTACCGAGACACTGGTATTTAACGTATCTCCCTGCTCGACCGGATCGTTCGTACCGGTTATGTCGACTTCGAAGAACGGCCCCGTCGACACGAGTTCCAGAGTCATCCTGCCAGAGATTGTGTTCGTGG
>SKKJ01000036.1 GCA_007121575.1 Natronomonas sp. | reverse complement strand
CGACGCCGAAGACGTGACCGTCATCAAAGCGAAAGGCGATCCGGCGACTGCTTAAATACCGCTATCGGCTCTCGAATATCAACGGTTCGCCTCGTCCGTCGAAACGGCAGACTTGAGTTTCTCGATCACTGGTAACGTCTCGCCCGTAACGATGAACGTATCGTAAGAACGGTCACCGGCAACCGATTGCCCCACCGTGATCGCGTTTATAATACGACCTGCGTTTTCACTGCCGATGAAGACGATCGTCGCGTCGTGCTCTCTGGCGAACTGTCGAATACGGCCCGCGATCGTCCCACGCGGTGCGTGTCTGTCGACGAAGAGGTGGTGAAACGAGGCGCTTGGTGCGATCCGTTCGACCTCCGTTCGAAGCTGTGCAACGATTGTGTCAGTATCGTACGACGATGTACGATCGATCCACCCACGCTCTCTGGCATACGTCTCGTTGTGTTTCGGGATGACCGTCACCACGTGTATCCCCTCGTCTAACACCGTATCGAACTGAGCAGCGCGGACGAGTGCGGCCTTCGAAAGCGCGGACCCATCGAACGGAACGACTAACGACATTGTTGAAGATCACCACGGTTCGTCTTTCAGTCCGAGCGCGTACGCGATCGCGTTCGTCGAGACGTGCAGAATCGGCGTCAACACGAAGACGGCAACGAGCACCGCGAGCGTGAACGTCTCGAAGAACCACCCGGTCGCGACGATCGCCGTCAGCGCGAGCGAGACGATGACGAAATCGAGCTGATCGACACCGGGAAAGGCGGCCCCGCGATTCCGGCCGGTTCGGCGCTTGAGAAACGACGCGAGAATGTCACCGAGCATCGCGCCGAACGCCAGTGAAACGGCAGCGGCGATGGGGAACGGATCGGCGGCGACGTAATCGCTGACGAACGGATGAACTCGATTGAGCGCGAGCGCCACGAACACGCCCGCGGCGGTTCCAACGGCGGTTCCTCGCCACGTCTTCCCGTCACCGAGGATTCGCTTACCGTCTGAGAGCGTTCGGCCGTTATCTATGGGCCGGCCGCCACCGGCCAACACCGCGACGTTGTTCGGGATATACGCCGGTAGCATCACCCAGATGGCGACGACGACCGTTTCGACGATCATATCGCGTCTGCGACCGCCTACGGTATAAGTAAACGTGGTTTCGGGCTCGCTCGCGCTCGTCGTTCACTCACTCTTTTTCGCGCAGGTATTACACGTTAAGCGAGGTTGGCGAACGCTTCTCAACCGGCTCGACAGAAACGATGTCTCTCGGTGGGTGAAAACAAAGAGAGAAATTGATCAAACGGCGATTCGAGCGAGCGTGTCGGTGGTAGTAGCGGTGAACGGGCCGATCGTTACATCATGCCGCCCATGCCGCCGCCCATACCGCCCATACCGCCCATGCCGCCGCCCATACCGCCTGGGCCGCCCGGCATGTCGTCGTCGTCGCCGTCGTCGGAGCCGCCGCCCTTGAGGTCGCCGGCCGCGATGACATCGTCGATGCGGAGGATCATTACCGCGGCTTCGGTCGCGGACTCGATCGCTTGGGTCTTCACTCGGAGCGGTTCGACGACGCCTTCTTCCTCCATGTCGATGACCTCGCCGGTGTAGGCGTCGAGGCCAGCGGCGTCGTTGCCGTCTGCGTGTTTGCTGCGGAGATCGACGAGCGAGTCGATCGGATCGAGGCCAGCGTTCTCCGCGAGCGTTCGCGGGATGATATCGACGGCGTCGGCGAATGCCTCGACAGCGAGCTGTTCGCGGCCACCGACCGAGTCGGCGAAATCACGCAGACCGAGGGCCAACGCGATCTCAGGGGCACCGCCGCCCGGGAGCACTTTGCCGTCTTCGAGCGTCGTACGGACGACGCCGAGCGAATCTTCGATCGCGCGTTCGATCTCGTCGACGACGTGTTCGGTGCCGCCGCGGAGAATGAGCGTGACCGCTCGGGCCTGTTCGACGTCCTCGACGAAGATTTTCTCGTCGCCTGCGATCGGTTTCTGGCTGACGGATCCGGCGAAGCCGAGGTCGTCCTCGGTGATGTCGTCGATGTTCGAGATGACGCGGCCGCCCGTCGAGCGAGCGAGCGCCTTCATGTCGGATTTCTTCGCACGGCGGACCGCGAGAATACCCTCTTGGGCGAGGTAATGTTGGGCCATGTCATCGATGCCTTTCTGACAGAAGACGACGTCGGCACCGACTTCGACGAGCTTGTCGACCATCTCGCGGAGCTGTTTTTCTTCCTGCTCGAGGAACTGTTCGAGTTGCGCCGGGTCGGTGACGTTGACTTCGGCGTCGATCTCGGTCTCTTTGACTTCGATCGGTGCGCCGAGAAGCGCGATGTTGGCGTCTTCGACGAGCGCGGGCATGTTATCGTGGACCCGCTCTTTGCCGATGAGGACGCCTTCGACGAGTTCGGATTCGTCGACGGCACCGCCGACGACTTTCTCGACTTTGATGTTGTCGGTGTCGATACCGTCGTCATCGGCGACCGCCCGGACCGCGTCGACGACGAGTTCGGCGAGCAGCTCTTTGGAGTTTTCGGCGCCTTTGCCGGTCATCGCCGTCGAGGCGATGGATTCGAGGACATCCGTGTCGTCGGCATCGACGTCGATCGCGATGTTTTTCAGGATCTCTTTCGCCTCGTTAGCCGCCTGGCGGTATCCCTGTGCCAAGACGGTGGCGTGGATATCCTGTTCGAGAAGATCTTCGGCCTGGGAAAGGAGCTCACCCGCGACAACGACGCTCGATGTCGTTCCGTCGCCGACTTCTTCTTCTTGTGTCTCGGCGACCTCGACGATCATGTTCGCCGCCGGGTGTTCGATGTCCATCTCGCCGAGGATGGTAACGCCGTCGTTCGTGACGACGACGTTCCCCGTCGAATCGACGAGCATTTTGTCCATCCCTTTCGGGCCGAGTGTGGTTCGTACCGCTTCGGCGACTGCTTTGCCCGCGGTGATGTTCATCGACTGTGCGTCCTGTCCGGAGGTTCGCTGACTCTCCTCGGAAAGGACGATCATCGGCTGATTGCCCATTTGTTGTGCCATAGTCGTCCGAATGATTGTCTGTGGTTCTATATAAATCTTTTTGATGCGAAATGAGAAGGACGACAGGACGGGCCACAGACACCCATGCCAATGAGTAACAACAGCGTTTATATACTAATTCGCGGGTCACTATCGATGCTGAACTGCAGAAACCCCGACGTCAAACGGCTAGAGCGGCCAACATCGACCGACCGGATTACGCCGATCTCGAACCGTCGGGGAACCGGTGGTACTCGATGTCGTTCGAGCGCATCTCGTTTTTCCGCCGCTCCAAAAAGGAGTACACTGCGCCGTGAGGTGCGCCATCCAGGATCATCTCGGCGGCGCTGCGGACGGCATCGACTTGCTCCGGCGAACCGATAATCCCGAGCGTCGTACCGTAAATAACGACGTCAGCGCCGCTGAGTTCGGCCATCAACTCGCGGGTTCGGCCGCCTTCGCCGATGAGCCGTCCCTTCTTTCTGCGGAGATCTTTTTTATTGCGGGTCGCCGCGTCGATATCGATGAGATCGAACATCTGCATATCGTCCTCAAGCAGTCGGAACGCGTCCTCCGGCGCGAATCCGCGGCCAATCGCCTTGACGATGTCCGGGCCGTTCAGCCCGAGGATCGGATCGCCAACCGACTCGACGCGAACCGAGCCGGTCTCGGAGTCGATATCCAACCGAACCTCAGCGCGGGACTCGATCTCCCGCATCGTCTCACCCCCTTCACCGATCAGCACACCGATCCGATCTTTCGGCACCGTAACGTGTTTCATATACCCGTTTCGTGATGCGTCCTTTTAAGCGTTCGTTGCTCGGGTCGCCATCCGTCCATCGAGAGCGATCAATCCGGGAAGGCGCACAAGCGATTCGATGGGTTCACACGCCGGTTCGATTGGGCGGAATGGCCATCATACTCAAATAGTAACTGCGTAACGCCACCGATAGATTATAAACAAGGCGGCATTCTGATTCGAGTTCATTTATCAACGCGATTACGCCAGTTCTCGAACCCTTATAGATAGTATTCGAATTCGCGCTCGGAACGGATCTCCCCGGCGATCTCAGCGTCCGTTTCACGCCCGCGATGGAACCCGATTGCTTCGAAGAACCCGATCCCGATGACGTTCTCTACGAGCACGCCGCAGGCGATCCGATCGACGTCCCGTTCGCGTGCCCACGACCGCACTCGCTCGAAAAGCGCCGTACCGATCCCCTCGCCCCACCGATCGGGACGAACGTAGATCGTGTGCAGTTCGACCTCGTCGGCCCACGTCTGTTCGGCGCTCGCGAACCCCACGACGTCGTCGGTTTCGGCTACGTAGAGAACGATCTCGTCGAGATCGACGGCCGCTTCGAGCAACGCCGGATCGTAATATTCCGCGATCGCGATCGCGATCGTCTCCGGGTCGAGTATCCCGCCGTAGGCGGCGTACCACGAATCCTCCGCGATGTCGCGTATCGCGTCGATATCCGCCGCAGTGGCGGGACGGATTTCGACTGTCATACCGACGCATCGAGGCGGTGAAACTCCACGGTGTCGCTGTCGGTTTCGACGACGGCGACGGTTCGGTGTTCGGCGGGTACCGTCGGGAAGTGCGCGCCGGGATTGATCACGATCGTCTCACCGACCGATCGCTCTTCGCGGACGTGCCAGTGACCATAGAGGACGTAGTCGTACGCACCCGAGGCCGCCAGCGCATCGACGACGGGCTTTTCTTCGCCATGGAGTACCGCGAACGTTCGACCGTCGAACATGAGCTCGGCGAACCGGCCATGGAGCGTCCCGTTTTCGAGCGCATCGAACGCCGAACGCAGCCCTTCCCGCTCACCATCGTTATTGCCGCGGACCGCATGAACCTCAATTCCGTCGCGGTCGAGACGTGAGATCACCGGCGGCGCGATGAAATCGCCGCAGTGAATGACATATTCGACGCCAACCGATTCGAAGT
>SKKJ01000146.1 GCA_007121575.1 Natronomonas sp. | reverse complement strand
CGAGATCCGCCCAGACGTTCTCGAGATGGCCATCGAGTGTGGGCACGCGATTACACGAAGCGGAAACGTCTGCACCGTGAAGGCTGACTTCTGCGCCATCAAAAGAGCCGAGGAGTTTCCGCGATTCGGTTTCCATCTTCGGCGCTTCACCGCCGATATGCGGGATGACGTTGTCGATGATCTCCATCGACGTAACACCGGAGTAGCCCGCGCCTGAGACGGCCTGTAGCGTCGCAACGTGGACACGTTCGAGGCCGAACTGATCCAATGCGGCGAGGGTCGGAACCATCGTGATCGTCGAACAGTTCGGGTTTTTGATCAACGCGCCGTCCCAACCGCGCTCGTCCCGTTGCACCTCGATGAGCCCGAGGTGATCGGCGTTGACCTCCGGGATCGTGAGCGGGATATCAGCGTCCATTCGGCCGTTCGAAGAGTTCGAAGAGACTATGTAGCCTTCCTCGACGAATTCCGGCTCGACGGCTGCGCCGATATCGGAGGGGAGTGACGAAAAGAGCAGATCAATGTCGTCCGGGACCGCTGCGGGATCGGTTTCGACGACGGTGATATCTGCAACCTCATCGGGGATCGGCGTTTCGACGCGCCACTTCGCGGCGTCTCGATACGTCCGACCTGCGCTCGATCCGGAGGCAGTGAGTGCGGCGATTTCGAATTCGGGATGCGGTACGAGTAGCTGAATGAGCCGTTGCCCGACGGCACCGGTTGCGCCGAGGACACCTACGCGGGTAGACATTGCCGGAGGTATGGGGAGCCACAGGAAAACCGTTGTGGAAATCCGTGGAAGCGATCAAATGAACGCAAACGAGTCTCAGGAGCGAGAGAAAACGAACGTCTGTCTCGAAAATAGCCGAGTTACGCGGCTTCTTCCGGAACGCGGTTCTTCCGGGTGACGTATCCGGCGATTCGGTTTCGAACGCCCTTCGATTCGACGTTCGTCAGTTCGGTTACAAGCTCTTTGTTGTGTTCGAAATCGTCGCCGAACGCCTTCGGGTACCGTTCCATAAGTAACGCGGCGGTTTTCTTCACGTATGCGGGTTTGATGGCCATTGGTACCCGTCTCTACTGCTGTGGTACTCAAAAAAGGTTCGACTCTGCTTTTCAGTGAGATCAGCGGTACCGAACGTAGCAGTATCGAGTACGGACGACCCCACGGAAGACCCTCGTCTGTGATAAGACGCGAGACGTGAAACGTCCGATAAGTAAATACTCAGCGTCGAATTGCCGGATGCGATTACAATCAGAGGTGAAGGGGAGAAATCTATTTGAGTATGCTTTGTGGTATTCGAGATGAGGATGTCGAATACCCATAATTCACCAAAGCGCCACGCCGTCGTCGCTGTGGCCAGCATTGGTCTCGCCACAGCCTTGTACGCGCTGGGTTACGATTACCAGAAGGTGGCAGCAGCAGTTCCGTACGTTTTGCTCTTTTTGACCGTCGTCATCGGTCCAATGCAGGTTATCTGGCCACGTCTCCGGCGCAGGTTCAAAGACACCACGCTGAATAGCTGGCGGTCGGAGATCGGCATTTGGTTCGTGATCTGGGCGATCATTCACGTCGGATTAGTGGTCAACGTCAGGGGACTCGACGTCCTCTGGGGCAGTCCGTGGGCCTTCGGTGCTACGATCTCAGTGGTTCTAGCCGTGGTTCTTCTGTTCACCTCGAACAACCGCGTCTATCAGTATCTCGGACCGAAGGCCTGGAAATGGCACCAGAGTCACGCGACATACCTGATATTTTACATGCTCGCGCCACATATCTGGCATCGCGCCTATCTCATCCCCGGCTTTCCGTCCAACGAACCGCTACACTGGCTCTACCTTGGTATGTTCGCACTCATCGCGCTGTTGCACGTTGGCGGCTTCATCAAAGTCGTCCGGCACTACCGTCGAACCGGCAGATATCCGCAGGGGATACGGTAACCTCGGGGAGTCGCTCCACCTATTCGCTCACCCTGACGGAGATCGTCCGTCTATCCCGAGAACTCCGCTCGAAGTTCCTAGACATATAGAGTTATTAGTGACCCGGTGGGTGACTCTGCAAGAAACGTGCTCACGCTCAGTTGGTTTGTCGGCGAAGACTCGGACATTCTCAAAGACCGATCGTTCCAATTGCTGTTGCTCACGAACATGGTCGCGCCTCTGGGAACAGCCCTCTTATCGCCGGTTTTGGACTCGTTGATCGATCCGTTCGGCGCATCCCCCGCGAGCATCGGGTTGATGATCTCGGCGTTCACCGCACCCGCCATCTTCTTGATCCCCATTATTGGAATGTTGGCGGATCGGTACGGGCGACGCCCGATACTCATATTCGGATTGCTGTGTTTCGGTGGCGCCGGGACTGCGATCGCATTCACGACCGATTTCCGGATCGCGTTGTCGCTTCGATTGCTCCAAGGGCTCGGGTTCGCCGCGCTCAGCCCGATCGTCATCACCAGTATCGGCGATCTATACGAAGGGACGAGAGAAGCGACCGGTCAAGGGCTTCGATTCAGCGGGTCCGGAATCGTTCAGACCGCCTTTCCACTCGCGGCGGGCGTCCTCGTCGTGATGGCGTGGCAGTATCCGTTCTTCCTTCACCTGATCGCGTTTCCGATCGCGATCGCCGTCTATCTCTGGCTCGAGGAACCGATCAAAACCGAGCAGACAGAACAAGGACGACGCAACGTCGGAGAACAGCTCAAGCAAATCTGGAATCTCGTCAAACAGCGCCGCGCTGCCGCGATGATCGTCGCACGCGGAACGCCGAATATCGTCTTTATCGGATTCCTCACGTACAACTCGATATTAGTGGTCGAAGTGTTCGGCGGAACACCAACGCAGGCGGGAATCTTAGCCGCGCTGGGGAGCATTAGCTACGCGATTTCGGCGACGCAAGCCGGCCGGATCACGGCGCACTTCGAAAGTCGTCTGTATCCGTTGATCGCGATGAACATCGCGCTCGTCTCGGGTATCTCGATCGTCTTTCTCGCTCCGTCGATTTATGTCGCCTATGTCGGAATCGTTGTGAAAGGGATCGGATTCGGCGTGTTGTTGTCGATCTATCGGAGCATCGTGACCGACCTCGCCCCGCCATCACTCCGCGGTGGATTGGTCGGAATCGCCGAGGCGACCGGACGGGTCACCGCGACGTTGACGCCGATCGCGATGGGTGCCGGAATCGCGTTCGGAACGCCACAGATCGGACTCATCGCATCGATCCAGTTCGTCGGAGTCTCTACCGGCGTCGTCGCCGCATCAGTCGGTATCGTGAGCTTGCTCATCCTCAGTTCGTCCCCACCGATTCGTGTGCCGACCCGGTGAAAACGTCGATAAGTGCGTGAGCCGCCGGTGCGGATGGTTCCGCACCGTTTTTGTGGTCCCGATGTGCACGCAGTGGTATGGACTCTGTTGACGAGTTACGACCGCCGGATCGACTGCTTATGGGCCCCGGCCCGAGCGAGACGCATCCACGAGTGCTTCGAGCGTTTGGAACACCGCCGATCGGACACCTCGATCCGGCGTTCGTCGAGATGATGGACGAAACGCAGGCGCTGTTGAGAGATGCGCTCATGACCGATAACGAATGGACGATCCCCGTCAGCGGAACGGGGTCTGCGGCCATGGAAGCCGCGATCGGAAATCTCGTGGAACCGGGAGAAACCGCGCTCGTTCCGGGGAACGGATATTTCGGCGGACGCATGGCGGAGATGATCCGACGCGCTGGGGGGGAACCAGTGACGATCGAAACGCCGTGGGGCGAACCGATCGATCCCGAAGACGTACGGGAGGCGTGTGCTGAACACCAACCATCTGTAGTCGGAATCGTTCACGCGGAAACCTCGACAGGTGTTTTACAGCCGGAGATGTCCGAGATTACGGATGCGGCACACGAACATGGCGCACTTGTTGTTGCCGACTGTGTGACTTCGCTCGGCGGTGTCGAGTTTCGGATGGATGAGTGGGATGTTGACGCAGCATACTCGGGTGGGCAGAAATGCCTGTCGTGTCCCCCGGGGGCCAGCCCGCTTTCGGTGAACGACGAAGCGATGGGCAAAATCCTTGAGAGGGACGAGCCTGCACGATCGTGGTATCTCGATCTCTCCTTGCTCGATGAGTACTGGGGCGATGAGCGAGCGTACCACCACACCGCTCCGATCAACAACGTCTACGCGCTTCGCGAGGCGCTGCGACTAGTCCACGAAGAGGGACTTTCGGCCCGGTGGGACCGCCACGAACGGTTCTCCGCCGCGCTACAAGAAGGACTGTGGGCACTCGGACTCGATCCGGTCGTCGCACCATCGGCACGACTACCAAGTCTCACGACAGCACGACTTCCCGGCGGCCTGACTCCGGGAGGCGTTGTCGAGACGATGCGAGAATCGCACGACATCGAGATCGCAACGGGGCTCGGTGCGTTCGCCGACGAGGCCGTCCGAATCGGCTGTATGGGCCACGGTGCGCGTCGAGGACCGGTTCTCGAAGTCTTGGGTGCACTCGGTGAAACCTTAGTGGAACACGGGATCGAAGTCGATCCCGGTGTTGGGGTTGCGGCCGCGGTCGAAGAACTCAGAACGCGGCGCTGATCCGACTACGGCGCTGGGAGAATATCCGCGCTCGGGTGCAGAACGCGGGATTCGTCCTCATCGATCGTAATTACCGCCCAATCATAATCGGGTTCGAGATCGAGTAACTGATCACGAACGATTGTCGCTCGATCCGCACGGGCAACGAAACAGCGGAGCCTGCCATGCGTGTTTGCCTCATCGGGATCGGCGGCCGTTACATAGACGGTTCGCCATTTTCGTTCAGCCCGAAGCTCATCGCCTTCGTCTGTAACGTCATACCCGAGATCACGAAAGACGGTACGTGCCTCCTCAATAAGGGATGTGCTAACAGCTCCCATTCACATATCGATTGAACGCGACGGAAGATAAATATTCGCACAGCATTCACGCGAAAGGTGTATGAAAAATAACTTTTGTACCGCCAGT
>SKKJ01000370.1 GCA_007121575.1 Natronomonas sp. | reverse complement strand
GAATCCGGCCTCGATGACGTGGGTTCCCATGTCGTCGAGAATTGACGCGATTTCCAGTTTGTCCTCGTAGGAGAACGAGGTTCTGGGGGATTGTTCGCCGTCGCGCAGCGTCGTGTCGAAAATTCGGGCCTCACTAATCTCTGAGGTACTATCTAGTGTGCCCTGGAAGAACTCGATCCGCCGGCGAAGCCGACGTATCCTCGTGCTGTGTCATTGCAATTCGTCCAAGGGTTCTCGTGCTATTTAAACTTGGCTGTCCGTGTCTCTCATCCGTACGGTTTGCCTCTTCGCTCCCTCCGCTGGCGACCCAAACCGAGAGCGTCAGTGTTTAACACCCTTCCGTCGAGAGCTACCATATGATCCGAAGTTTCGAGGGAACCGAGCCGGATATTCACGAAAGTGCGTACGTTGACCCAGCCGCGGTCGTCATCGGAGATGTGACGATCGGGCCGAAAGCGAGTATCTGGCCGAACGTGACGCTTCGTGGCGATCACGGCTCGATCGAGATCGCCGAAGGGGCGAACATCCAAGACAACGCAGTCCTCCACGAAGGTGTCGAGATCGCTCCGTACGCAACGGTCGGCCACACCGCGATCGTTCACGCCTCGGTTGTCGAAGAACGGGCACTCGTCGGTATGGGTGCGACTGTACTGGACGACTCCGTCGTCGGTGAGCGTGCGATCGTCGGGGCAAACAGTCTCGTCACCGAGGGAACGGACGTCGAACCGCAGACGCTGTATGCCGGCACACCGGCGAAGAAACTCAAAGATATCGAAGATCCGCATTGGAACCAAGCGGGCGACCGGTACGTCGAACTCTCTCGACGATATCTCGAGGGATCAAAGCGACTCGACTAATCACTATCGGACTGGATACCGAGCGCCTACTCTGTGCTCAGCGCTGATTCGATCGCCGTCCGCGTTTCGCTAGTGAGCGACGTCACGACTGACTCGCCGGTCCGTTCCCGATCGACGAACTTGCGAGTTTCGAGCACCGATAGGTGATGTGAGACAGTCGATGGTGCTTTCTCAGTCGTCTCCGCGATCGTCGTCACGCTCGCTGGTTCGTGCTCAAATACGGCATCGAGAACCGTCCGCGTCGGTTCCGCGTTCAACACGCCCGCCAGTTCGGCATTAACTCCAGTTGGAGCGAATCGAAGCGTTCCAGCGACCGTCGTCGACTCGATTAATCCCGCATCTTCGAGCACGTTCGCGTGGTATCGAACCGTCGATCTCGATACAGCGGCGTTTTCGACGAGCTCGCTCAAGTCGATTCCCGGTGTGCGATGAATCTCTTCATAGATGTGCTTTCGCGTCCGTTGTTCGAGGACGCCTTCCGTATCCGTTCTAGCAATCCCGTTTGAAGCGATATGGGTTCGAACCCGATCGGTTACCAACGCATCGAGTCCGACGGTAGATATTCCAGTCGCCTTCTCTTCCGGCGAATCGGCGGCGACACTCCCCCCTGGGATCAGTGAACACACCATCGCGATAGCCATGAGTATCGTGACTACCGTTCGGCGATCCATACCTTCGATCAACGGCGGACGTACATCTGCTTTTTTGTCCTTGTGGTACGAGACCGTTCATCCATCGCACAGTCGTTTATCCGGTGTCGAGGCGGGCTTCGGCACTCGCGATGTCTTTTTCAGTGTTCACGTTAACTCGCCAGCCGTCAAAATCGACGGTTTCGATCGTGCCGCCGTTCCGGGCGAGCCATTCGATCGCGTCAGGTAATTCGTATTCTCCCCGCGCTGACGGCGTGATCGATGCGATCGCATCGAAAACCTTCGGCGAAAACGCGAAACAACCGGTAACGGCGAGGCGAGACGGTGGCTCATCGGGTTTTTCGACGATCCGTTTTACGGTGTCACCCTCCATTGAAAGAACGCCGCCACGCATCGCTCGCTCGCGGGAAACCTTCTGTACCAAAAGCGTCGCATCGGCGTTTCGATTCTCATGCGTCTGGATTACGTCATCGACGTTTCCGCGAAGAACGTTGTCTCCGTTGAGTTGGATAAAATTGCCTTCGACGATCGATTCGGCCCGTTGAACGGCCGAAGCGAGTCCGTCTCGGTTCGGCTGCTTGACGTACGTGATCGGCGTTTCGTTGTACCTCGAACCGAACCGATCCCGTGTCTGCTCGCCGCGATATCCAATCACGACGACGTACTCGCTCACGTGCGGTTCAATCGTCTCAAAAACGTGCGAGAGAAGCGGCTTTTCGCCGACTGTGACCAGCGCTTTCGGTCGATCGTCG
This sequence comes from Natronomonas sp., assembly GCA_007121575.1. Lineage (GTDB taxonomy): Archaea > Halobacteriota > Halobacteria > Halobacteriales > Haloarculaceae > Natronomonas. Next base: position 2,752 of record SKKJ01000370.1, on the reverse strand, counting down.
GTTTTCGGCCGAAGTCGAGAGCCACGACCGGCGGCTGGAACGACTGCTTTCACGGTGGCTCATACCGCTTGAAACCGCAAAAGGTACTCGCTCTCTAGCTATCGATCCGACACGAGAAACGTCCGACTCCCCCGGCGCTCGAAGTGAATCTCGCCCGCGTTGTCAGCATATCGTTGGACTTCCGATGCCGGAAGATCGCTGACCTCAAGCACTCGAGCCCGCGATGGGTGTTCCGCCTGTTGGATCGCATCTACTGACATACCTTTCAGTACTACTCATCGTAATAAAACGGCCAGCCATCCCCGGAGTGAAAGTGAAAGTAAACACCCAATCAGCTACAGCGTCTTGTTGACGCCATCGGTTCGCTTAACGGTGACTACTCCCGTCTCGGCTTCGACGTGAACTGTTCGCCCACGATCGCCGCCAACCTCCTCTCCGACAATGGGTATCCCGTGAGTCGAAAGCGTCTCATGGGCCGCACGAACGTTTCGATCGCCGATCGATTCGTCATCGCCGCCGAAATCGATGACCGCGGCTCCACCGGTTATCTTCGCACGCAGTGTTGATTCGTCAGCGCCGGCATCGACGATCGATCGTATGGTTCGATCGATCCCGGAGTCCACGAAGCGTTCGGGAAGTCGAGATGAATCCCCGTTTCTGTGCGGAAGCATCGGATGTAAAAGCGAACTGATATGTTCGTTCGAATCGTAAATGACGATCCCCAGACACGATCCGAGACCGCTCGTCGTCAACGACCCGTCGGACGCGACCGCATAATCGGCAATCGAGACCTTTGTACGCTCGGTCTGATTTGCTCGTTTACTAACGAGCCTCGCCACGGCTCAGAACACCTCGCTCGGATCGACGTGTGTCTTTTCGGCTCGTTCGATGAGGAGGTCACACAGCACGTCGCGAAGTTCTGTCCCGTTCGGAAGTGCCAACATCTCACACCGAAACGTGCCTTCGTTATCTGTCTGGATCGTCGAATCCAGCACAAACGCATGATCTTGTGTCTGCGCCATTCGTCCCACGATCGGACTCATGATCGCCGACCCCATATCCGAGACAAACGTCGGTGGCGTGTGATCGATCGAACTCTCGAGGACGTTCGCCCACCCGTCGATGAACCCGCTCGTCATGATGTTTCCCAACTCTTTTATCGCGCTTTGTTCCATCTCTGACCATTCTCCGTCGGTTTCCATCGGAACGAGCGCGTCGACGACGGCTTCGGCGGAAGGATGGTCGAAGAGAATAACGAGATAGCCGTTGAGTTTGCCGCAAAATTGCATTACAGTTCCGACGTATCGTCGATCCCCGACCGTGACTGGAATCTCCTCGATCGGGACGAATTTCATACGGTTGATTTCAACGTCCGTTTGAAAACCCGTCATCGCGGTAATGTTCTCGGCGGCTCGTTCGGCCCCGTTTCTCGTCATCGAATTAAACACTTCGAGCTTTCTAAACGAGATGCCCTCGTCTGTCGGTCGGGTAACGCTCGACAGGCTCGTTCGATCGGGGACGAACAGTATATCGAAATCGATCGACTCGGCGGTCGACTCGACGCGGCTTCGGAAGACGAACAGTTGCTCGTCCCGGCTGATTGCCGACGCCGTCAACACGTCCATACCGGAACCCTGGATGAACACTGGCGGAGAGCTATCGATAACTTCTCCAAGGTGGTCAGCCCATCCGTCGATGAACCCACTCGTCATGATGTTACCGACTTCCTCGATCGAACTCCGCTGCAACTGTTCGTTCCCGTTCGGCGTGAGCGACTCCGCAATCCGGTCGCCAGCATCGGTATCAAATGTAAGCACCGTCTCACCGACGAGTGCGCCATCAAGTTCGATCCGGATCGCTGAAAATTCGCTTCCAACGTACTCATACTGGAGATCGCTCGGCGTCATGAGCGAGAGATTCGTCACCTCGACACGTGTCTCGATCCCAGTCAACTGTGATAACGACCGAGCCGCGGAGTGAGCGCCCTCCCGTGCTAATTCGTTGTACGTCTGTAGCGAATCGACGTCGATTTGCATACTAGCCGGTCACCACGCTCTCGATCTCATCGATGACGCTCGGCTTCTGGAACGGTTTCGTGATGTACCCCTGTGCGCCGGCCTGAATTGCGCTTTTCATCTTTTGCTCTTGGCCGACGCTCGTACACATGATGACCTTCGCCCCTGGGTCCGCGTCGGTGATCTCGTTCGTTGCCTCGATGCCGTCTCTGATCGGCATCACGATATCCATCATGACGAGATCCGGGTTGTGATCGTTGTACAACTCTATGGCTTCCACACCGTTTTCTGCTTCATCGACGATGGTGTATTCTCCGTCAAGGATCTCTCGAAGGAGACTGCGCATGAACTCTGAGTCGTCTGCTATCAGGACATTCATCTCTGAGCGATTTTACGTCGAATACACATGTGAACCTGCTCGGACACTCACTGTTCGAAACAGCGCGGAACTCGCACGGTGAACCTATCGCTGCTCGGTTTCACCGTTCGGGTTCCTATCTCCGTTCGCTTTCTTTCCGAATCGCGGACACCAATTCCGCTATCGAATCCGATTGCTCGAGATCGTGTCTTTCGAGCAACTTCGCGAGGTTCGGTGTCTCAGCGTCTACGATGCGTGCTTCTCTGAGTAATATCTCGATGACTTCGTCCGCCGGCGTCCCGTCGCTAACGTGTTGAGCGTACCACTGAACGAGGTTTTCGAAGGTCGCGATCACATCATCGGACGCCGTTCGGTGGCG
>SKKJ01000057.1 GCA_007121575.1 Natronomonas sp. | reverse complement strand
GTGGCTTCGATTCGGTCCATGACGTCCTCTGGTGCGGCATAATACTGATTCACCATCGCCGTGAACCGTTCGTATCCGTTGACCTCACGTTCGCGAAGAAATTCGAGGAACCGGCGGCGACGACGCAACTCCTTCAATAACTCCGTTCTCGACCATCCTCGCTCGTTTTGAATCTCGTTCATCAGCCTTGCGGTCCCTTCATCGAAACGATCCGATGAGGAGTTCCACCGGTATGCGCTCGTGTAATCGAGTTCACCAGTCCGCTGATCGATCCCTTCGATCTCGGCGATCGTCTCTGCTCGCCTCACTCGTTCGCTACCGAAGCGCGAAAGCGTTTGGACACAGAGCACGTCGAGCGATTGAACCATCGAGCGAGGCACGTTGATCGGTTCGTTTTCGAGCCGGTTAATGACGGTTTGAACGGAGTCGGCATGCATCGTCGAAAGCGTCGTATGGCCGGTGTTCATCGCTTGAAACAGCGTAATCGCTTCCTTACCGCGTACCTCTCCGACGATGATATACTCTGGACGGTGTCGGAGCGCCGATCGAAGCAGATCATACATCGTCACGTTCGCGCCGTCATCGAGCCGCTCGCGAGTGATACACGAAAGCCAGTTGTCATGATACAGCGATAGCTCGCGGGTGTCCTCGATCGTGATGAGTTTCGATCGGGGTGGTATAAACATCGAGATCGCGTTCAGCGATGTCGTCTTCCCGGAGGCGGTCCCGCCAGCGAAGACGATGTTTTTGTTGTGCTCGATCGCCATCCACAGATACGCCATTTGCTCCAACGAAAACGTCCCGAACTCGAGGAGATCAACCGGAGTAAACGGTTCTTCGCTGTACTTTCGAATCGTGAATGCAGAACCGCGTGGTGTCACTTCCTCGCCGAGGGCCAGTTCAGCGCGCGATCCGTCACGGAGCGTCGTCTCGACGATCGGGCTCCCCACCGAGATATGACGTCCCGCTTGTTGCGCCATCCCGACGACGTAGTCATCGAGCTCATCTTCCGTAAAGGAAATGCTGGTCTCGATATCCTGATACCGTTCGTGATAAACGTACAGCGGGATCGAATATCCGTCACAGGAGATATCTTCGATATACGGATCCGCCATCAGTGGATCGATTCGGCCGAATCCTTTGAACGTCCGATACAGATAGTAATAGAGTCGGTAGAGCCCGACGACGTCGGTCTCGATTCCGTATCGTTCGAGCCGACGGCGTAGTTCGTCTTTCAGTACGTCCTCCGGTGGGCCGTCGTATGAACCGTATAAAAGCGGTGTTCGAACGTCGTCATAGAGCGTTTCGAGGAGATCCCGCTCGAATCTATCGAGTTCGGGTTCGACGGCGTTGTATCGGTGTTGGTTCGCGTCTTCATCATACGTGATCGCAGCGTACGAAAACGGAGGATTGAGCCAGTATCGTTCGACGGTTCGGTTTTCGAACGTTCGGTCCTCAACGATCGGACCGGCGACCTTGGGGCGGTACGGTCCGCCAGGGACCGAAGAGCCACGGATGGTTTCGAGTGTTCGAACAAGTCGCTCTCGGATCGTACTTTCGTCGTCGTCAGACCCATCACGCGTCATTTTTGTCCCATCCTACCGGCACGTACTTCAGCGTATGTGAGCCTATGAGATAAATGTCTGCCGCGTTCGGTGTTGTATAATCGCGCCGGTTCGAGAGGTGGATGGACGCATCGACAGCTGATCAGAGAGATGAGGTGCCGAAACGTCAGAGACGGATCGTCTGTCAGCGATGATTGCCGATACCGAGCTAGCGATCACCGGTGATTCGATAGGCGAGTCGTATGACGCGGGCGTTACGTTCATGCGTGGGGCACACGTACGAGAAAGTAAGCACGGATGCGCCGCGATTATTTCACTCTGGATCCGACGGGCGTGCAAGCCAGCGACTCAGAACGGCCCATCATACGGATCGCGTATGAAGGGCCAACCGAGGAGTTCGAGCCGCGGCTCCAGCGCGGAGAGAGACAACTAGATGGCAGCGAGATCGACATTACGTATCGTCTCCAAACGTCGCTTGAATCGGATGACCCGAGAGGAGTACTCGCGATAGCTGACCGTGTCACCGGCGAGTACGTGCTCGAGCTCAACACCGATCCAGAGATCGTATTTTCGATCACCAGCGCAGTTGCAGACGGTGACGAAAACGAGACGCACTACGGAGTCGTCATTGAAAACGAGGACGGGCGAGAACTCGTGCGATACGATAAATCGACGCTTCTCGTGTATAACCGCGACGGAGAGTTACTCCGCGAAAAGAGTCTCATTCCGAGCGGCGTCGAAATATAGCGGCCTCATGCCCCGAACTCTGCTTCAGTCACTCTGACGACAAGCGTGTCTTCGACGTCGTGGAGATCGTAAGCCGGAAGTTCCGGGCCGGTCCGAGTGACAAACATCGGTTCGAGGAGCTGTCCGTCGTCAATGCCGAAAACTTTTAGATATCGATCGGATTCTTCGGGAGTACACTCGTTGTCTCGGATCGCCGAGGCGAGTGCTCGAGAGAGCCATTCGTCGTCGCTGATCGACGGTTCGAACACGAGAGCTTCCTCGACGAACCGAACCAGATACCAATTGAGATCGTTCAGTAACGAAACGGCAGCACCGACCGAAACAGTATCGAGCGCGATGGTGTTTGTATATGGGGTGGTCAACTCGTAGGTAGCAAGCGCTTCACGGGCAGTCTCCCGACTGACGAGCTCATACCGGAGTTCGACGTCCTCGTCTCCGACCAAACACACCCGCGTCATAGCTCGGTATGGTCGACCGAGGCAAAAAGCGGTTTCGCCTCTACACACAGATACCGTCAGCGTAAACCGCAATCGATCTGTGTACGTAACGTCGGCAAAAGCGCCACAAGATCGTTTAAAACGTGGTCAGCTCGCCGTTAATGACTCGTTCGGTGATCGATGTGACGTTCGAAAGCTCCTCGTCGATAATGGCGGTGATCTCCGTTTCGATATCGCTGACTTCGACTCCGTCTTCGGTGACGAGCGCGGCGTCGGCCACGTGTGGCCGGTCGATAGGCTGTCCGATCTGTGAGAGGAGACGGATCCGAATCTCTTCGATCCCGTCGACTTCATCAACGACGGTTCGGGCGATGTCCGTCGAAAGCAGGTTGTAAATCTTCCCGATATGGTTCACGGGGTTTTTCCCCGACGTCGCTTCCATCGACATGGATCGGTTCGGCGTAATGAGCCCGTTCGCGCGGTTGCCACGGCCGACCGATCCGTCGTCTCCCTGTTCGGCACTCGTTCCGATCGTCGTCAGGTAAATCGAATCCTCACCGTAATCATCGGCGGTGTTGACGTGGACGGTCACCTCGCGATCGGTGTACCCGGCCGCGAGGTCTTCAACGAACGTTCGAATACCGGTGATCGTTTCGTCGTATTCGTCGAGATCGGAAACGAATCGGTCGACGATCGCTACAGCGACCGTGACGTCGATTTCGTCACCTTCGCGTTTTCCCATCACCTTGATATCCTGTCCAACAGCGGGATTCTCGTCGCTGTACGCGCCGTTGAGTTGTCGTTCCGTTTCGAGAACGATCGTTTCGGTCTCCGTCAGCGGCGCATGTCCGACGCCGAACGAGGTGTCGTTCGACATCGGGACCTGCTTTCCGTCCTCACCGAAGACTTCTTGCAGATCGCCTGAACCTTCACCCAGTTTCACATCAACGACGATATCCGTACCGAAGTCGATGAACGGAAACTGTTCGGAGATGTATTCGCGAGCCGCACGAAGCGCGATCGTCTCTGCGGGGATCTGTGTCCCTTCGTACGCTTTGGTAGCTCGGCCGGTAATGAGCAGATAAATCGGATCGATGACTTCCCCACCGCCGAACGTTGGCGCTGCGCTTCCCGCCACGAGCTGAGTCTCGTCAGTATTGTAGTGAAGCACTTTGCCGACGCGGTCGATATACGCCTTTGCAAGCGACTGTGAGACGTGTTCAGCGATTCCGTCACAAAGTGAGTCAGGATGACCGAGCCCCTTACGTTCGACGATTTCGACGTCCTGCTCTTCGACCGCGCGACCGACGACTGGTTCAACACGGATATTTCGATCAGTCATTGTCTCTCTGTACTCCGGGACTGGTTCTATAACTTACGGAAACCAAACCCATCGAGAAGATAACCACCACGCATTTAGCTTTCGGAAGATTCGAGTAGTAAACCGAGATAGGAACGTCGAATCTGCTCGTCGGGCGTAAACCCTAATCGCGAAAGAACGTCCACTACACCTTCGCGGGCTGGCGCTATGGACGCGGATTCAGTTTCGACTTCGAGAAATTCTCCCAACCCGGTCACCGTATCGAGTGTAATCGTGTACTCGTCGCACTGAAACCGTTCTCGGGTCTTTTCGACGGTCGCTGCCGGTTCAAATCCGAGCTTTTCAACGATTGCAGCGAACGTGTCTTCATCACCAACCGTCGTCTCGAGCTCCTCTCGCGTTTTCGATTCGGCTTCGACGAGCGGACCTTTGTAGGTCACACGAGTTGTATCGCGTTCTTCGGTTGCGGTATCAGTGGTCGTTATTTCGCGACGGATCCGAAACGCCTCATCAGTATCAGCAAACGACCGAACAGGATGGTCGTAATACGTATCGATCTGTCGCACCGTCCCGGTAGGGACAGCATCTAATTCCGCGAGACGTGTCCGGATTCGATCGTGGTCGACCCGTACCTTCATCTCGACTTCATACATGGAGTGACGCACTCAGTGAGCGAGCAAAAACGTCGCGACTCGCTCTCGCAATGAAACGTGATTGTTAAGGGTGCGACGGCTGTCGTACAGAGTATGAGCGATGAATCTGACGAGGTCGAAGAGACTGAAACGGCCGATGAAGCGGCACAAGAGGCGGCCGAGGAGGAACTGAGCGAGTCCGAAACGGAGAGTGAAGCGTCGGAACCGGAAGCCGAGGAGGAATCCGAAGGATTACAAGACGGAGCGTTCGTCCGAATCGGGTACACCGCCCGCACGCTCGAAGACGACC
>SKKJ01000292.1 GCA_007121575.1 Natronomonas sp. | reverse complement strand
GCTTTCAAACCGTTCGAAAGGCCGGTGATCTCGGATTCAGTCGATCTCCTACGACCCGTCGCGTCTCAACCGAACGTTTAAGACTGTCGAAGGATATTGTTATGCATGCGCAATATTAATGGGTGTGAGACGGCTTTTCACCGTCGGATTCACCGATGACGGGAAAGGCTGCCGTCATCGCGACCGATCTTTCGACCGCCAGCGAGAACATGATCAACTCCGAGACCGGTCTCGGCTGTCTCGAGCGAATCGGTGTCGAACGAATCCACCTCGTCACCGTCGTTCCCTCGAACGTTCACACCGGTATGCCGGGGATGCGCTTTCGCGAACGACGCGAACGCGTCTTGAAAGGGTACCGTGCAACGATCGAAGCGGCCGGATTCGACGCGGAGACACACGTCGTGCGCGGCACGCCTCACCGACGGATCAACGGTATCGCCGGTACGGTCGGAGCCGATCTGATCCTCGTCGGCTCGCGCGGGAAAAGTCCGCTCGAGAACCGAGTGATCGGTTCGACCGCGCGGAACCTCGCTCGAACGACTGTCGTGCCGCTGCTTATCGACCGGATCGAACGTCGCGTCGAAGACCCTTCCCCAGTTCGTCGGCACCTGTTCCGCCGTACGTTGTTCGCCACCGACTTTTCGGAGAACGCCGAGCGCGCGCTCGAGGTGTTCGAGTACCTCCGACACGCGACACAGGAAGTCACCCTCGTTCACGTTCGGAGTCCGAAAGAAGGTCTCGAAGAGGCCGGACGGGACCCCGAAACCGAACTCGACTCGATCGCGGACCGACTCGATGCGTGGGGGCTTGAGAGTCGGATCGACATTCGATCCGGTGATCCAGCGGATGAAATCTTGGCCGCCGAACGCGAGTACGAACCGAGCACGCTACTGCTCGGTTCGCGCGGCCGCAGCCGTCTTCGCAGGTTGTTGCTTGGCAGCGTCTCGGACACGGTCGTCGCCCAAGCAACCGGGAACGTGTTTCTCGTTCCGCCGCCGCGAACCGTCTGAGACTCTCATCCGCTAAAGCGGAGCAACCGCAATCCGATCAGGCTCACGAGGACCGTCGATCCCTCGTGACCAACGACCGCAACCGGAAGCGGGATTCCCGCCGTGAGAATCGCCGCAACCATGATCGCGATCGCACCGAACGCGATCGAGAAATTGATGTACAGCGTCTTTTTCGTCTCGCGGCTGAGCGACAGCGCGTACGGGAGTTTATCGAGTGCATCGGACATCAGTACGATATCGGCGGTTTCGAGCGCGACATCGGTGCCCGCCCCACCCATCCCCACGCTGATATCCGCCGTCGCGAGCGCGGGTGCGTCGTTGACGCCGTCGCCGACCATCGCGACCGCGTTGTGACGTTTCTGTAACCGCTCGATGTGTTCGACTTTCTCTTCGGGAAGCAACTCGGCATACCCCTCGTCAATCCCGAGTTCGTCGGCGATATGCCGAGCGACTCGCTCGTTATCGCCCGTCAGCATGACGATCGTCTTGACGCCGCTGTCGCGGAGCTTTCGTATCGTTTCGGCCGCGTCGGCCCGGATCGTATCCGTAAAGGCGAGCCATCCGAGTGTCTGCCAGTCGCCATCGATTTCTTCGACCACGAGGACGCCGGTCTTCCCGTCCTGTTCTTGCTCTGAGACCGCATCGAGCCCCGAATCAAGCCCGACGATCTCGGCGTCTTCGACGACGGTCCGAAAGTATCGCGGATTGCCGATGTGAATCGTCCGTTCTCCGACGGTCGCGTGAACGCCCTTCCCGACGACGGCTTCGAATCCGCTTGCGCGTGGTATCTCGACCGAGCGCTCTCTGGCGGCGTCGACGGTCGCCTCGGCGAGGTGATGTTCCGACCGAGACTGGACGGCCGCCGCGAGCGACAACAGCTGATCATCAGTTATCAACTCGCCATCGAGCGTTGCGTCCTTGAGCGCGGATACGTCGGTGAGTTGGGTGTTCCCCTCGGTCAGTGTCCCCGTCTTATCGAACGCGATCGCATCGACGTTCCCCGCCGTCTCGATGTGCTCGCCGCCTTTGAACAGCACCCCTTGTCGGCCGCCCGCCGCGATCGCAGAGAGCACCGCTGCGGGCGTCGAAATGATCACCGCACAGGGCGAGGCGGCGACCATGAGCGTCATGGCGCGATAAAACGTCGGATCGAACGCGTGACCCAACATCCAGAACGGGACCGCGACCGCGATCGCAGTCATGGCGAATACGGCCAACACGTACGGCTGCTCGAAGCGGTCGATGAGCTGTTGTGTTGGCGCCTTTTTGCTCTGGGCTTTCTCGACCATATGGATGAGCCGGGAAATCGCCGACTCGTGCGCCTTTCGGGTTACCCTGACCTCGAGACTTCCTGTCTCGTTTATCGTCCCGCCGAACACCTCGTCTCCCGGCTCTTTTGTCACGGGAACGGATTCGCCGGTAAGCGACGACTGATCGATCGAACTCTCTCCCGACTCGACGACACCGTCTAGGGGAAGCCGATCGCCCGGTCGAACGACGAACACGTCACCGATCTCGACATCTTCGATCGGCACGGTGACCTCCTCGCCGTCGCGAAGGAGCTGTGCCGACTCAGGTCGCATTTCGATCAGTGATCTGATCGCGGTTCGTGACCGCCCGATCGCGTACTCCTCTAACACGCCCGACAGCGAGAACAGAAACAGGAGCATCGCGCCCTCGAACGGCGCACCGATAAACAGCGCGCCGAGCGCTGCGATGATCATCAAGAGATCGATCTCTACTCTCGGCTTTTGGAGACTCTTGATGCTCTCTTTGAGGCCGTACCATCCGCCGAAAACGTATGCGATCGCATAGTTGAACCAGACGAACGATGTCGGCGCGGCCAGCCAGCTGCCGAGCAAACCGCCAATCATCCCGAAAAACGTGAGGGCGACGAAGATCGCCTGCCAGCGAAGTTCCGGGCGCGCTGCGATCTCTTTCGCGCCGGTCGATAGGGCTGTCGCGGATTCCGAAACTGTTCCCACAACTGTATCTCACTCGCTTCAACGAATAAACGTTTGGACGGCGTGTCGGAATTTCACTTGGACCGCTTACGGCGTGTATTGTTGGATCGCGGCCTCCAGCGTTTCACGTTGTTGGACCCCGACGAACCGTTCGGCGAGTTCGCCGTTTGCGAAGAGCATGAGTGCCGGAATGCCCTGGACATCGTACTGTGAGGCAACTCGTTGGAACCGATCGACATCGACTTTCAGAATCGCCGCATCCGTTTCGGCCGCGAGCGCGTTGATCGTCGGCTCCATCATTTGACACGGACCACACCAATCGGCGTAAAAATCGACGAGAACGAGATCGTACGTCGATATCGCCTCATCGAGATCGGTTTCACTACGCAACTGTATCGGTTTCGACGGGGTGGACTCAACTGTTGAACTCATCACCTCTTCGTACGCACCACAGTGTTTAATAACTTTGGGTATATGGTACAATACTGCATATTCAATCGGATACCGTCGCGTGTAGCCCGCACCGAACGCTTTTATCATCGACGCCGAAACGGCTCGTATGAGTCCGTTTGAAGTCACTGACGGTGTTTACGGAATCGACACCGGATTGTTCGGTGAGTCGTTCACGTCCGTGTATCTCTTCGATGACGACGAACCCACGCTCGTCGATAGCGGAACGAAAGCGACGGCCGAAACGGTCGTCTCTGCGCTTCGAGATCTCGACGTTCCACCCGAATCGATCGAGAATCTCGTTCTTTCGCACGTTCACGCCGATCACTCCGGCGGGGCCGGATCGCTTCTCGAGTACGCTCCCGAGGCGAACGTGTATATCCACGAGATGACCGCACCCCACCTGGTCGATCCGTCTGGGCTCATCGAAAGCAGTAAACGGGCGATGGGTGAGCACTTCGTCTCGATGGGCGAACAACTTCCGGTCCCAGAGTCGAACATCGTCCCTGTTTCGAACGAGGGAACGAGGATCGATATCGGCGCGAACACCCTCGAACTCGTGTATGCCCCCGGTCACTCACCGGATCACTTCGCCGTCTGGAATCCCGAGCGCCGGTTGTGTTTCGCCGCGGAATGTCTGGGCGGCTATCTCGAAGCGGCCGAGCAATGGGTCCCACCGTCTACGCTTCCGAATTTCGATATCGAAGCGTCGGAAAAAGCGATCGACCGCGTCGAAGCGCTCGATCCGGAACTGATAATCTTTCCGCACTTCGGTGTCTGGCCGGGCGAACCGGAACACGCCTTCGAGACCGCGAGACGAGAGTTACATCGGTTCGACGACCGGATCATGGAGCTGTACGAATCGACCGGATCCGTCGCGGCGACGCGCCGTGCCGTCTCCGAGAAGCTACTCGATATCGCCCCACCGTACGACGAACAGGTCGTCTCGTTTTATTCGGGGCTCATCACGGACGGATATCTGAAATACCACGGCGTCGATCTCTAACGATCCGAACAAACGGGAACGTTCATCCCGTCGACACCGTACTCAAGACACATGAGCGATCGAAACAACATCCAACTGGCGATCGGATACGGCCTCGGCTCCGGGATGTTCCTCGCCGGACTGTTCGTCGTTCTCGGCCATCTCGCGCTCTCGTTTTTCAATATCCCGTGGAGCGTGTATATCCTCGGCGCGTTGCTCGCCCTCGCGGGCGTGACGATCGCCGTTATCAACGCGCTCAAAATGGACCGAACGGCCGTTGGGGAGATCGAATCACGGCCGGAGTGAGTATGACCTCGGATATCGAGCCGATCGCGTTTCCGGTACATCTTAAACGTTCGATTCCCTCTCTACGGTATGAACTGGAATACGCTCCAGTGTCCTCGCTGTGAATCTCGAGATCAGTTTCTTCTCTCTTCGAAAAAAGAAACGCAACTCAGGAAATGCTCTACGTGTGAACACTGGTTCTTGATTCACGAACCGGAAGCCGACGATCAACCTCACGGACTCGAAACGCTCGAACACCCACCGACGTGTCCTGCTCCCGGTTGTGACGAAGTAGTTCAATCCGATAAACTCCCCGAACACATCATCGACCACCTCCTCGC
>SKKJ01000141.1 GCA_007121575.1 Natronomonas sp. | reverse complement strand
CGATACTGGTCGTTTCGAGCCGCATCGGAACGTACTCGCGGCGTTCGAACGCTTCGCGTTCGTCCGGCGTCCCGATCGTACACCACAGTTGCACCTCTTCGGGACCGTGCCACTCACCCTGTCGTGCGATGCTGAAACAGACGTGCTCTTCGCCGTCGACCTCGATGACGGCACCTTTTCTGATCCCGGGATCCCCGCGAATAATGAGCTGTTTCATACGCGCCGTTCGGCCGAATCCGGGTTAAGCGCTTCGACACAGCTCATTCTCTCGTCTCCGTTCTCACGCACACGGTTTCGTCCCGTCTGTCTCCTGTTCGGTCTTCGCGTCGATGACCGCTTTCTCGGGCAACTCGACGTCCGGTTCCCGTCCGAGGGTTAACAGCCGTTCTGTGAGGGTGAGTTCCTCGGCTTTCGGACTCGGCTTTTCGATCGCTTCGTACTCGACGGCGATCGAGTCGTCGTCGGTGGCGATCCGGACCGCACAGAGCTGGTACGACGGATAGAAGACGGGCGGAAGAACGCCGATAATGCCATCGCGGCGATGAAGCCGCTTGAGCCACGTTCCCGTGTTGACGAGCACCCGTCCATCGATCTCTCGCAGCCGTGGACGGTGTGTGTGCCCGTAACAGAACACCGCGGTTTCGGGCCGTTCTTCGAAGATCTCGGTCGCGGCTTCGACGTAGGGTGCTTCGGCGTCGACCGTGAGCTCCGTCTCGAAGACGCCGAATCGGTCGATGGTCTTTCGAACGTCGCGTCTGATGAGATACAGCGGGATCCCGACGAGCAACAACAGCCCTGCAACGGCCGCGTTGATGCTGAGAATGAACCACACTGCCGTTCCTGCGACGCCGAACTGACCGAGAAACGCCGTCGTTCTGTCGACGGGCATCGACCAGACACCGATCAGATCGAGCCCGGCGATGATCGCGAGAATCGCGCTGATGTTGAAGAGCAACAAGAACGGAACGAGCGCGTATCGCAACAGCGGATTCATCTCCCTGTAGAAATATTTCGAGCCGAGCCACACCGGCATCCGTTCGGTCGGCGTCACCGCTTGGACGTCTTTCAGCCAGTTAAACCGACCCCGATCGGAGAGCTGGCCGGCACGACTCGTAACGAGCGTGTTGTAGTAGTATCCGAGCGGTGCCGCGTGTGAGTTTCCCCAGTCTTCGATCCGGTTGTTCGGATCCTGTTGGTGGCCGTGTTCGAAGTGAATCGTCCGCTCACCGATCGGCCGTTCGATCGACGGCTCTTGAACGAGTTCGACGTTGTACTCGGCGAATCGGTCGACGTACGCGTCGTACGCGGCGAGTTCGTGATCGTGGTTACCGGACAACAGCGTGATCGGGATCGATTCGCCGGTCGCCCGAAGCTGCTCGAACAGCTCCGGATACGTCGATTCGAGGACGTCGAACTTTTCCATCCCCTTGACGGTGGTGAACTCCCAGAGGCCGAACGCGTCGCCGTTGATGAGTAACTCCGCGTTTTCATCGGTGCTTTCCAGTCGTTCGAGAAACGTGAGTAACTCATCGAGGAACTCCACTTCCTCGAGCTGTTCGTCCCCACCGATGTGCAGATCGCTGATGACGTAATACACCGGATCATCGCTGTCGTCTGCCATTAAGCCGGTTAGCGGACGCCGGCGCTAAAGGTTTGTCTTCTCTGATTTGACTCGATTCTATGACACGGAAACCAAACCCGTTTTAACCCACGGTGCGTTATCGATCGATACCTATGGAAATGCCACGCCGGTTTAACACGTATTGCCCGCATTGTCATACGCACCACGAACACGAGGTCGAGAAAGTTCGATCGGGCCGCTCCTCCGGTACTAAATGGGACGCCCGACGAACCCGCCGCGGGAAGGCGGTTATCGGGAACGCCGGTCGGTTCTCGAAAGTCCCCGGTGGAGACAAGCCGACGAAGAAGACCAATCTGAAATACCGCTGCGGCGAGTGCGGCAAAGCACACCTTCGACAGGGATGGCGCGCCGGTCGTCTCACCTTCCAGGAGTAACGATGGCAGGAGATTTCATCCGCGTCCGCTGTGACGATTGTGAGAACGAGCAGATCCTGTTCACGAAAGCTGCCGGGACGGTCAACTGCGCCGTCTGCGGTTCGACCCTCGCGACGCCGACCGGCGGCGAAGCAACGCTCCACGGAGAGGTCCTCGAAGTCGTCGAAGCACGGTAGATCGGACTGTCAGCTGAAGCTCCCTCGGGCCATCGCGCTCACAGCGCGAATCTCGTCATGGGGGGTGTTGCCGACGGGTTCTAAGCCGGCGGGCGACAACGGTGCTTTTATTCTACTCACACGGCTAGCCTACGGTATGAAATACAGCGGCTGGCCCACTCCCGGCGAACTCGTTGTCGGGCGTGTCGACGCGATCGAGGATTTCGGGGTCTTCGTCGATCTCGAAGAGTACGAAGACAAACGCGGGCTGGTCCACGTCAGCGAAGTCGCTTCCGGGTGGATCAAGAACGTCCGCGACCACGTCAACGAAGACCAGATGGTCGTCTGTAAGGTCATCGAGGTCGACGAGGGATCCCAGCAAGTCGATCTCTCGATCAAAGACGTCAACGACCACCAGCGATCCGATAAGATCCAAGACTGGAAGAACGAACAGAAAGCCGACAAATGGATGGAGATCGCCTTCGGCGAGAACATCGAGAACGACGACTTCCGCCGGATCGCCAACGAACTGCTGGAGGCGTACGGCTCGCTGTATGACGGATTCGAGCAAGCGGCCATTCTCGGTCCCGAAGCGTTCGAAAAGACCGATCTCTCGACCGAAGAGATCGAAGCGATCGTCGAGACGGCTCGCGAGAACGTCTCCGTCCCGTACGTGACTGTCACGGGATATATCGATCTACGATCCTCCGGAAAGGAGGGCGTCGAAGCCGTCAAAGAAGCGCTTTCGGCCGCCGAAGGAAACGGTTCGGTTCCGGAGGAAGTCGACCTGGACGTTACGTACGTCGGCGCACCCGAATACCGGATCCGGGTGAAAGCGCCGAACTACAAGACCGCAGAGAGCCAACTCGAAGCGAGCGCGATACGCGCACGAGAGGCGATCGAAACGAGCGGCGGTACCGGTGAGTTCCATCGCGAACGTCGAACGGACGACGAATAACGGGACGGCCAACACAGAATGGTAAAATCAGATATTCGAGTCTGTTCGGCGTGGCGTGATGTGCACGATCGCCCGCTGTATACGCTCTCCGAGTCGTGCCCGGATTGCGGTGCGAAAACGGAAAACAGCGCCCCAGCGCCGTTCAGTCCGGACGATCCGTACGGCGTCTACCGTCGGCGCGCTCGGCGTCGCTCGAGCGCTTCCAGCGAGTAACGCCGTGTACGGTCTTCGGCGCGTATCGCCGTGTTCTTAAGTCGATGGGTACCCACTGACTCGTATGGACGCGTTCGATATCGAACGGCTGTCGGATCCCGATCTCCGCAATCCCGTCTTGATCGAGGGGTTGCCGGGCGTCGGTCACGTCGGCAAACTCGCGGCTGAACATCTCTTAGAGGAATTCGACACCGAGTTGGTCCGTCGGGTTTACTCCGAACACTTCCCGCCACAGGTCGCCGTCGAAGACGGACGGACGCAACTCGCCTGTGCCGAAGTCTACGCGATCCGCGACGCCGATCGCGATCTGCTCGTGTTGACCGGTGATCATCAGGCCGGCGACGGCCCCGGCCATTACCGGATGACCAACGTCTTCCTCGATATCGCCGCGACCTTCGAGGTCGAACGGATCTACGCGCTCGGCGGCGTTCCGACCGGCGAACTCGTCGACGATCCCGAAGTCATCGGCGCAGCGACGACCGACGCGTTGATCGATGAACTCGAAGCGATCGGCGTCGAATTCCGTGAAAACGAGCCCGCGGGTGGGATCGTCGGCGTTTCGGGACTGCTACTCGGTTTGGGTGAGCGTCGCGGATACGACGCCGCCTGTCTGATGGGGGAGACGAGCGGTTATCTGGTCGATCCGAAAAGCGCCCGCGCGATCCTCGAAATTCTCGAAGAGGCCGTCCCGTTCGAGATCGGTTACGATTCGCTTACCGAACGGGCCGAGGAGATGGAAGAGGTCGTCAAGCGTATCCGGCAGATGGAACAGGGGCCGACGGCGAGCGAGGAGGATCTGAGGTATATCGGATGAGCAGGGTTCCGATCACCGAGGCGGTCGTCGAACAGCTCTGTGACGTGCTCGATGCAGGGCTGCTAGATGACGAGCACAACTACATGGGCGCGGGATTCGCCGCACAGGATCTCGGTCACGAGGAGTTGGCGCAATTCATCTACGAGGCCGATGCGTCGACGTACTACGAAGCGCTCGAACGGGCTCGTAACCGGCGAAAAGCCGCGGAATAGCGATCTTCTCGTCGATTCGACATGTGACGTCCGATTGTATCCAGCGACACGCTTGATCCGCTATCGACTGCGTGACAAGTGTTGCTCGGCGCGGTTCGAGCGTGGGGCGGTTTCGCTTCTGAGAACCCCTACACGTGGACACTGCTCGGCGAAATGGGTCTGTATCTCCTCGGTGCGTGTCACCTGTACGTTTGGATGGAGTACCGTTGATCTCGATTCGGACGGAATACCGGTGACCTCGAATACGACCCACGGGGAGAACGCCCCTTTCGACAACACAGAGGGTCGTGCTAACACATCTTTATGCTGATTCGGGGACTATCTGCGCTATCGCGTGTTCCGGCGATATCGCCGGTATCGCTCCGAACCGAGGAGAATACCATGTCTACAGACGACGCTGAATACTCTCACACGCGTTTACCGAACGCGCTCGAATACGCCGAACGTACGAAACTTCGCGAACTCGTCTACGGTTCGATGAGCGGTGAGTTCTCGACCAGTCGGAACGGGAAACCGGTGACGTTTCCCCTCACGCCGTTTTTCGACGACCGCCGTAACATGATCGTCGTCACGTCGCCGGTCGCCTACGCAAAGAAAACTGATGCGATCGAGCACAATCCGAAGGTTTCACTACTGCTTCGCGACTCGACCGGCGAGTATCTCGTGACTGGT